>JAUZQO010000034.1 GCA_030950925.1 Mariprofundaceae bacterium | reverse complement strand
TTACGGATGAAATGGTTCAAGAGTATTTGGAGCACCACCGTAACCCCTCAAACAAGGACAAAGGGAATATGATCCTTGAATGAGTATGGGACTTTTAGTCCAAGAGCAACCTATGCACTTTCAGTGCATAGTGGTTGAGTTCAGTTCATCCAAGCTTTACACAAAAAATTTCTTTGATGATGTGAAACAGCGCCTGACAAAGGGTGGTGTGTATGTGACTTGGATGGATTCGAGAATTGGAGATAAAGGTGCGGATATTATTTTACGAAGCTTGCACCAAAGTTTCAAACATGGTGTATTGGCTTATGTAAAAGGATCTTATTTTTTGCTGATTGCCTCGGATGAACCTTTATTGATGTATCAACAAGAAGCTGTGACAACACAGCCTGAATTACGTCAAAACCTGATGGAAAAACATGCTGTGATGAGTGCATGGTTACCCTACCAACTAATGACAACAGATTTGTTTTCTTTGATTGGCAAGGTCGAGGGTGAGATCAATACAGCAGATAATCCCATTTTGGAATTTGAAATGGCGCGTTTGCAGAATAAAAATTTTAATGGCTTTAAAAAACGACTTTTGGCACACCTAAGTCTTGATGAAATAAAAACAGCCATGCCAATCGTGGGTGATGATTTTCCTGCACCCTTTGTCTTACAAGCGAAAAACAGGTTGCGCAACTCATCCATTACACGTCGCTGGAAAGCCCTGCTGCCAGATAAAAAGATACACAAAGGAAAATCTTTGGCGGAACTGGCACGGCGTAAAGTTCAGGCAGAACTTAAAAATACTGCCAAAGCATGGCATCACTATGCCTATCAGTTGATTGAAGTGGAAGATTATTCGTTGGCCATTAAGACCATTCAGCATGAATTAAGCCTTGATCCAAGCTTTAATGATGCAAACTACAATTTAGGCGTGTGTTATGAGCTACTGAAGCAACCTGAAAAAGCATTGCAAGCTTTTGAACGCGAATTGAGTGTCGATACGGATGATAAAGATGTACGTTATCGAATAGCTCGACTTTTGGTGAAAAAAGGTAAGTATCAACAGGTTTTGGTGTTGTTAAATACATATATTGAAAACAATGGCTTAAAGCGCGGGCGTGCCTTCTTTTATCGTGGGCTTGCTTTTCATGCCCCAGGTGATGAAGTTCAAGCCAAAAAAGATTTGATGAAAGCCATACGCTTGAGAAAAAGTGAACGTGCATTGGCGAATGGTTTGCATGTACTGGGCTATTGAAGGAGCAACAATGATACATATAGAAATCGGTGTGGGTTCGGCTCATGAGCAAGTGGATGATGGCGTGGTGTTGCCTGTTTTAAAGGGTGGTGTATTCACGGCTTCAGGTGAAACCTTAAGAAACATGCAGCCTGAGATCATGGATGATGTGTTAAAAACATGTGATATATGGGAACACCAAGGTGAATATTACCCTTTGTATCGTCTGCAAGGCACAGCTTCGCGCAGCACGATGTTGCTGGCAGCGGGTGATGAAAAAAAATTGACCTTACATGTTTTACGTTCGCTTTCTGCCAAATTGACGAAAGATCTAAGCAAACAAGGTGTGCAGCAAGCGGCTTGTTATCTTGCTGAACTGCCTGTGAAAGGTGCGAGTGTTGCCGATAAAATTCAGGCGATTGGCGAAGGTGCTTATTTGGGGCTTTATACATTCAATCATCATCAAACGGCAAAAAAAGAAAGTGTCAAAGCGTTGCAAAGTTTGCGTATCATGCTGCCTTCGGATAAAGATTTGGTCGCAGCAAAAACTGCGTTGGCGACAGCAAAGGCTATTGCCGAAGGTACAATTTTTGCGCGTAACCTTGGCAATGAACCCGGTAATGTATGCACACCTGAATGGTTGGGTGAACAGGCATTATCCTTATCGCACCCAGTATTAAAAGTGACTGTGATGGATAAACAAGCGATTGAAGAAGCAGGCTTTACAGCATTATTAGCTGTGAACCAAGGCTCTGCCAAAGAACCGCGTTTTATTGTCTTAAACTATCAAGGTGGTAATGAAGCGGATGCGCCTGTGGCATTGGTGGGCAAGGGTTTGACCTTTGATGCTGGTGGTATCTCTATTAAGCCTTCGGCAGCGATGGATGAAATGAAATTTGATATGTGTGGTTCAGCGGCCGTGTTGGGTATTTTTAAAGCCATCACAGATATGAATTTACCCATCAATGTCTTGGGTGTGATTCCATCGACTGAAAATCTATTGGGTGCAGCAGCCTATAAACCAGGTGATGTGATTACATCCTATCAAGGCACGACGATTGAAGTATTGAACACCGATGCCGAAGGTCGGGTGATTTTGTGTGATGCCTTGGCGTATGCAGTGGAACAAAAACCTTGTGAAATCATTGATTTTGCCACCTTAACAGGTGCATGTGTGGTTGCTTTGGGTGGTCAGGCAACAGGTTTATTGGGAACGGGTGAGGCTGTTAAAGAAGGCTTGAAAAAATCGGGAACATATACCCATGATCGCGTATGGGAATTGCCGTTATTTGAAGAATATCAAGAACAAATCGATTCCAAGATTGCGGATATTAAGAACACAGGAGGACGTGAAGCGGGAACGATTACAGCGGCATGTTTCTTGTCTCGTTTTGTTGGTGATGTACCTTGGGCGCACTTGGATATTGCAGGAACGGCTTGGAATATGAAGGGTACGGATATTTCCCCAGTCGGTGGTGCAACAGGCGCAGGTGTGCGTTTGGTGGTGGATTATTTAAGTCGTAAAGTTGAGCAGGCATAAAATATAGTAATTCAAGTATTAAACCACCGTCATCCCCGAAAGCTTTTATCGGGGATCCATTGTTTGAAAAAAAGACCCTCGATACACCCACTCGAGGGTGACGATAGCGTTCATGTAGTATTCAAACTTGAACGATTATAAATATGAATAGGAGTGATACAACGATGAAAAAAATCATGATGACAGCTATATTGATGGGTGGGTTAAGTTTTTTACCTGTTCAGAGTCAAGCTGCTGATTTTGAAGTGCAAAATACCTTTGAGGATACTATGTATGGAGGCATGTTGGGCGCGCTTGTTGGTGCTGGTGCAATGTTGGTTTCAGGGTCTCCATCGAAGCATTGGAGCTATATCTCTACTGGTGCTGGTATTGGCATTATTGCAGGTGCAATTTATGGTGTAGCAAGTGGAACCCGTGCTTTTGCAAAACTTGAAGATGGTCAGTTGCAATTGGGTGTGCCGATGCCTGAAGTGGCATTGTCATCCGATGGTCAAGTGGTATCCATGAATACGCCATTGTTTGAATCACGTTTCTAATTTTTTTCTATAGTATTTAAATATGGAAACATCCTCTTAGATTATTATCCCAATCTTCCCGTCATACCCGATAAAATATTTCGGGTATGACGGGAAGATTGGGATACATTGATACATAAAAAAGGATGCCTTTGGGCATCCTTTTTTATGGGGGATCTCACCGTCAAGATTGGAGTAAAGATTCCAACTGCGTTAGCAACAATATAAGCTGCATAGGCGTTTTATTATGCTTGTCCGTGTGTGGAACATCGTGATGCTGGTAATCTTGTAACGCTTGCCAGTGAGGATGTGATGACCAACTCATCGCTTGTATGTTGTCACGTTGTTGCTTGGGCCATGCCAAAATGATGGCAGCGGCTTTGGTTTTAAGCATGGTCAATCGATTGAGCCATTCACAACGCAATGGATGCGTTTCAGATCCGCCCCAATCAGCTTGGCTTAAAGCGTCTTCAAGTTGGACAAAAGGGAGGCATTGTAAGCTGCTTTGGGTCGCTTGAAAACAAGCTTTGATGGGCTGATGGTGCGTGTCGTGAAGATATATTGCGGTTGCCATATGTGAGAGTATGCCAATGCGTTTAACTTCTGTTTCCAGTGCTATATCACTGGCAGTATCGTGCTTATCCAATGCGTTATGAAAATGTTGCATGGATTTTTGTTGTTTCTTCAACCACAGCGCATCCAATGCTTTTATATCAAATAGGCGTAACAACTCTTCGGCAAGATGAAGTGTATGCTCTTGAATCTGGAGTTGTAAAACATGACGGCTTTGTATGGCAAGTGTGCTGGCTTCCAGCTGTTTACGGAATGTTGCTAAGTTTAGCCACTGTTCAGCCATCAATAAGGCTTCGCAAATATTGGATATACTGACATCCATCAATGATTGAATATGATGAATGGTGGTCATGCCAAAATGATTAATGATGTGATTGGTGATTTGGGTATGACTGATACCTGATTTCAGCGGGTGGGCTGCAATGGCATGTGAATAACGACGGCGCAGCAAAGGTGGAAAATAATCCATCAACATACTGTGCGAAAAGTGACTCCAAGTATCGAATGACTCATCATCCAAGGCATCGTGAATACGATTTTTTTCATGTCCAAGCATAACCGCCAGTTGTGGCAACAAAACAAGGGGTTCATCTTCGTTAAAACCTGGGTCAATGCGTCGATCCAATCGTGATGTTCTGAGTAGAGTATCACGCAACAGTAATAAACGTGGCAAATGAACTTGGGCATCCATATGTGCCAATGCCAAGGCTTCGGCTTGGGTTTGATTGTCATTCAAACATTGCTCACTGATATGCTCACCCATGCTATGTAATAGACGGTTACGCTTGCTGATAGTGATGTCCTGCAAACGGGTATCGGTGAATAAAATTTTCACATTCACCTCATGGTCGGACATGTTGACACCTGCGGCATTATCAATGGCATCGGTATGAATCAGACCACCTTTTTTTGCATATTCGATACGCGCACGCTGTGTGAAGCCGAGATTTCCGCCTTCGCATACCACCAAACATCGTAATGCTGTGGCATCCATGCGAACGGCATCGTTGGCAGGATCTTGAACTTGTGCGTGGCTTTCGCTGGAGGCTTTGACATACGTTCCAATACCACCGTTATAAAGCATATCGACAGGTGCAGAGAGCATGGCTTGAATCAAGGTTTCGCCCGACATTTGTGTGACGTCAATGCTTAAGGCTTGCTGCACTTCAGGGCTGATGACAATGCTTTTGGCACTGCGTTCAAAAACTCCCCCGCCTTGGCTGATGCTTTCACCTTGATAGTCGCCCCAGCCTAAAACATCTTGAAACAAGCGTGTTCGTTCGGCAAAGGCTTGTTGGCTATCAGGATTTGGATCGAGAAAAATATGGCGGTGATTAAAGACTGCCAGCAAACGAATGTTGGGGTTGATTAACATGCCATTGCCAAACACATCACCACCCATATCACCAATGCCAACGATGGATATGGCATCCAGATAAGCATCTTGATTGAGTTGCTGAAAATGATGGGCAGCACATGTCCAAGCACCACGTGCCGTGATGCCAAAAACTTTGTGGTCATAGCCATACTGTCCGCCACTGGCAAAAGCATCATCGAGCCAAAAATGGGCATGCTGTGCTTCATCGTTGGCATCATCGGAGAATCGAGCCGTGCCTTTATCGGCAGCCACCACCAAATAAGGATCATGGGCATCATTGTTGGCAATTTTGATGCCTTGTGGTGGTTCAATCTGTTGTTGGACAAGGTTATCGGTCAAACTCAATAGGGCGCGAATAAAAGCACGGTATTGTTGTAAAAGAAAAGCTGGCCCCTTACCACCGCGAATCACAAAGCCACCCTTGGAACCTGTGGGTACGATTTGACCATTTTTAACGACTTGCGTACTCATCAATTCCAGTACTTCGGTGCGGAAATCATGGGGGCGATCTGAATAACGGATGCCGCCGCGTGCAACAGCACCCGCACGCAAATGTACGCCCTCAACATGTAGTCCATGCACAAATATTTCGCGAAAAGGGCGGGGACGTGGTGCAAAATCAAGTTGTGTTGTATCAAATTTGATAGCAATCGGCTCATGCAATTGACGCACAAAGGCATTGGTTCGTAAGGAGGCAGTAATCAAACTGGCAAGCGCATGAAACCAGCGGTCATCACTCAAGTGGGTGACCTCAATCATGGTTTCTTCAAAGTATTGTTGGGCTTGTATGCTCGCATCATCATCCATAAGCAAACGATGTTGGGCAGCAAACATATCATACAAAGCAGCACTGACCTTGGGGTAATGCAACATGACATGCGATAGGGATAAAATTCCCGCTTCTGGTATTAGTTGGATGATATGATTTCGTAAGCTAAGTAACACCGCAATATCGCGAATGTTCAACGAAGTACTGGTGAGTAATGCATTGAGGGAATCATGGTCAGATTCATCATTTAAGACGGCTTGTAAGGCCGTTTGTAAACGTGCGATGTCCTGCCTGGGGAATGTGTCGGGAGCGCGGCATCGGATGCGGCTGATATGAACGGTTTGCTCGGCCTTGCCAAAATCGACATCGGTTTCTTGTGTGGCAACCAGTCCAAAGCCCTGAATATGATCAATCAACAGACCCAAAAGGATGGGCGTGTGCGATAAAATCTGAATTTCAATACCCGTGTTGATGGTTTCAATACAAACATGAACACGCCCATCTTGAAGAATATGATTTCTTAATTGATAGTGTTTTAAAAATGTTTCAGGTGAGAAAATTTCTTGATACAAACGCGGTATTTGTTCAATTTCTTGTAAAGCATGGGGAACATTGATCCCTTCGGTCTGCTCAAGTAGATGACTGCGCGCATGATCTTTCCAAAAAATGATGCAAGCTTGTAAGTGGGCTTGTAAATGCTCGATATTGGGCCAAGGACTGTTGGATTCGATGGGGATAAAAAGAATACGATAAGGTCCAATGCCGAAGGAATCATGGTTGTGCACCACCAGTTTCATTTCATCGAGTGCGGATAAAATATGATGCATAATGTTGGGTCCAAAACGACGGTTGTGCATGGCTATAAATAAATAATCAATGTTTCCATGCGCTGGGTGTAAGCGATGCACCACCATATGGGTGGGTACGGTTAAATCGACAGTTTGGCGCAATGGCGCTATCCACGCCTGCATGGACATGGAGCATAAAATACTCTTTGGCATGCGATCAAAGAGTGTGCGTATTTCTCGTAAATAAAAGGCAGATTGTTGGAGCAAAGGTAGCTGACTCAATTGTTGCCAAGCTTGCAGAATACTGGGGGTTTGGCTGGCATTGGCATGTCGTGCGCTGCGTGAGAAATGTCCAATAATGGTGCTTTCCATGCTGATATTTTGTTTGTTTTTCCAAATGATGCGTAGCAACTCAACGCGGGTGGTGCTGTAAATATGATGTTGCATGGCACTGATATGTAACCAGTTCATACCTTCATCACATGGCGCATCAAACGCTTCAAGTTGGGTATGAAAATGGGGAATTATTTTGTTGAGAATACGTTGTTGACGCATCAAACCCCAGCGCTGAACACGCTTGGAAGCCTCAGGCTTGAGGGTGGCGTTTTGCATGCCAAAAATAAGGTAACGCCCTTCGTTCATCCAATGCAAGAGCGCGGCATGGTGGGGTGAATGGCCATGAATGGCTTCGGATATACGTGTGAGTTGTTGAGTCATGGTCGGAAAGTCATGAATGGAAAGCTCGACTGCATGTAAAATGGCTTGCATATCATGCGTTAAAGGTTGGCAATCTTCAATCAGTGTGGTCGAAAGATGCAGAGCAATAAACATGAAGTTGCTGGGCTCTTGTGATTGGGGCTGCCTTAATTCAAGCTCACATGCTGCATCGCTGCACTGCATGGATAAGACCATGGTTTGTTGGGCAATGGGTTGGATGTTTTTTTGAATCAAATAACCTTTGAGCGCATCCAAATAAAAAGCTTGATCAGGGCAACGAATCAAAATGAGGTGACGGTGTAAATTGTGTTGAGATAGGGTTTGGGCAGAGATGTTGGTAGTTTTCTTGGCTTCATTTGAGTTGGGTAAGGGTAAAAGTTGCATGGCTTGATGCAGCAGTGCCGCTTGTAAACGTGGGGGAGGCATATGCAGTTGATGTTGTTGGCGCGCTGATTCAATCAGGGCGAGTAATTGTTGTCTTATTTTTCGCATATAAGCTCCTGTTTGTGATAAAATTTAATGCGTGATTTACCTGATTTTTTAGCAAGGTACATGGCAATATCGGCTTTTTTTAATAGCTGCTTGGGGGTGTGACCATCGTGAGGGTAGCAGGCAACACCCAAGCTAGCAGATACATGAACGATATGGGATCCAATCACGACAGGCTTTTGAATATGTTCAAGGACTTTAAGTAAAACAGGTTTAACATCTTCAAGGTCGTTGAGCTCTTCCAGTAAGATGGCGAATTCATCGCCACCGATGCGAGCGACGGAATCGGTTTTACGAATAGCTTTTTCGATTTGCCGAGAAACAGCGCAAAGTAGTGCATCGCCTGCATCATGACCATGCTTGTCATTGACATTTTTAAACCCATCCAAATCAAGAAAACATACCGTAAATTTGGTTTGTTTTCGTTCACCATTGGAGATGGCTTGTTTGAGACGTTCATGAAAAAGGCGGCGGTTGGGTAAACGGGTCAAAGCATCGTAGTTGACTTCCGTTTCAAGAAAGTTTTTCTGTTCAATCAGAGAGGATGCCGATGACAATACACCTGAATAATGGCTAATCATACCATAGCTATTGGTCACGGATGAAAGTGATAACCAAGCGGTTTCTTGAATGCCATATTGATTGCTTGCGAGGATTTCACCAGCCCAATGCCCATATTTATCGGTATGTTTCCAAGCTTTTTGGATGTTGTTCGCATCAAATAAGGATGGGGTGAGTTGACGAATGTTATAGATACGCAACTCATCACATGTTTTATGAACACGTGCACAGAATGCAGGGTTCGCATCGACAATCATGCCTAGGTGATTGGTGATGAAAATAGCTTCTAAACTCGTATCAACAGCACTTTTAAATAGGCTTAAACGCTGCTCTGCTTGCTGGCGCTTGCTGATTTCACGCATCAACTTCAAGGTTTTCGCAGATAGCGTGTCATACATGTTTAAAATGGTTGAAATAAGTAATTGGGTGGAATGGTTGACTTTCTTTTGAGCGATGATTTTGGCATCAGAAATATTGTTGCCTGCTTGAATAGCAAGTACAATATTGGCCATGTGACGGTCTGTATCCAAAATATGAAAAGAGAGCCAGTGGGTGAGAAAAACAAGCAGTTCATGGGAGACTTTTTGATCCGATAATGCGAGTTCCTCCCGAAAGGTGATGATGCTATCAATGAAACTTTGGTGGTTTTGTTGATGGCTTTTGGTTTCTTCCTCTTCGGGTAAGAAACGATCCCAAATCTCCTCTTCGGACTGAAAATGATAAATGGTGTAATCACTGAGCTCATTCAAAACCTGTTCGATAACATGAGATCTGGAGGATTGAGCAAAATGATTGGCAATGTTGTTGACAAGGTGTACGAGTTTTTTGTGTTGTTCATCAATCAGGGTAATGCCTGTTTCAAAATTACTATTCCAAGGAAAAATTTCTTCTTGCATGATGGACATGGCAGGCTCCCTTGTGCTTTATTTTTTTCTTGTCTATTCAGTGTTTGATAGTCAAATAAATTATAGCATGTTGGTTGCCATAAATGGGCAATATTTGGAGGTCAATATGATTGATGAAAGTGTGAAGGGGCATCGCGAGCGTTTGCGGCAACGTTTTTTCACATCGGGACTGGATGGTTTTCATGATTATGAGGTGGTGGAGCTGATGTTGAGCTATGCGATTCCTCGGGTGGATGTAAAGCCGATTGCCAAACGTTTGATGGCAAACTTTGAGACCTTGGCAGGGGTGTTTGATGCCAGTCAACGTGAGTTGCAACAGGTACAGGGCATGGGGAAGAAGAGTGCGAGTTTCTTGGGTTTGATTCGGCAAGTGGGGGGGCGTTATTTAGCCTCATCCTTACCGCAAAAAGATGTATTTAATGAGCCTGATAAAGTGAAATCACACCTGCGTTTCTTACTGCAAGGGCGTGGCATGGAGTGCTTTGGTGCTATTTTCACAGATCAACAACATCGACATCTTGCCACTGAAATTTTATTCGAAGGTACAGTGGATCGCGCGGCTGTTTATCCTCGTAACTTAATCAAGCGAGCCTTGATATTAGATGCCAAAGGTATGATCCTATTTCACAATCACCCTGGTGGAACGGCGCAGGCAAGTTCAGCCGATATTCAACTCACGCAAACATTGCATGCAGCTTGCGACCCCTTAGATATGAAAATTTTGGATCATTTTCTTGTGGCTGGTTGTGAGGTGTTGTCATTTCGTGAAAAAGGCTGGTTTATGCCTTAAGGTGATGTGAGTAGCTTGCATGATATAAAGCCGCTTAAATAATGCATACTACAATAGTTGCTATATACATCTATTTTAGTCAGAGTTCGCCTCCATGGAGGCTATATGAAGAACTTACCAACGTTTGAATTAACACAAGCCATCGGTTTTTTTATCAACAGAGCCGCATTTTTAATGACGGATGAGATGCAACGCCGCATCAAAGCATCAGGTCATGATCTATCCACACAGGATTTTTCTATTCTGTATCATATATCCCAAAAGGGAGCGATGACTCAGGTCAGTATTGCCAACATGATGATGCGGGATAAGACGACAATCACCCGCCGCATTGATGGCTTGGTTAAAAAACAATATGTCACCCGCGTCAATAACCCTGATGATCGTCGTGTCTTTCTGATTACACTAACAAATTCAGCGCATGAAGCACTCACCTCTATTATTCCTTTGGTTGCAGGCTTTCAATACGAAGTGTTGTCAGATATTTCAGAGCAAGACAAAAATATCACCATGCAAACCCTGCAAAAAATTTCAAACGCCCTCATTGAAGCAAAAAAGAAGTAGGAGATAACACATGATAAAACAAATATTATTGATATGGGCTGTGCTGTCATGGATGCAACCTGCATATAGCAAGGATATGACAGGGCTTGATGTGATGAAACTGGTTGTTGCCCGCGATGATGGCAATGATTTGATTCAGCACATGAAACAACGGTTGATTGATAAACGTGGTCATGTTCGTGAGCGCCTAATGATATCTTTCAGCAAGGATTATGGTGAAGATAGCAAGTCCATCACTTATTTTTTACAGCCTGCGAATGTTCGTGATACAGCCATGCTGACTTGGGATTATGCTGATGATAACCATGATGACGATCAGTGGCTTTACTTACCTGCATTGAAAAAAGTTCGCCGTATTTCCTCCTCAGATCGTGGTGATTATTTTATGGGTACAGATTTCACCTTTGAAGACATCAAATCAACGCCGACCTTAGGTGACTATCAATGGACACTGACGGGTTCAGAAACCATTCGTGGCACTGATGTATGGGTGGTGGATGCTGAACCCAAAAGTAAAGCACTGAAGAAAAATATGGGTTACTCTAAAGTACGTTACTATGTAAGAAAAGATATACAGATGTATATCAAAGTTGATTTTTGGGACATCAAAGGCAAAGAACTCAAGCACTTGGTATCCACAGATATACAGAAAGTTCAAGGTATTTGGACAGCTATGCAAGGTGTCATGAGCAATGTTCAAACCCATCACAGAACAGAACTCACCTTCTCCGAACAACAATACAATACAGATTTATCAAATCGTATGTTTTCAGAAAGAATGTTGAAACGCGGTTATCACGGTCAATAAGGAGATATCATGCATCGTATTTTCCATTGGATTCTAAGGCATCCTAAAATAATCCTTTTGTTATTACTTGTCACAACAGGTGTGGCAGTTTCACAAATGCGGCATATTCACATCGAAACCGATGTGGATGCCATGTTACCCAAGCACAGCGATGCTTATATCAACAAAAAAGTGTTGGATGAACGTTTTGGCAGCAGTGATGTTGTTATTATTGGTATCATCAACGAAAAAGAAGGAATTTATACCCCCGAAAATTTAGCCTTGGTTCAGGAACTTACTGATTGGTTGGGAGAACAAGATTTATTTCAAACCTTATCCTTAAATGACTTATTATCACTTTCTACCATCAAAGATATTCGTGGAACAGACGATGGCTTGGATGTTACACTGTTTATGGATGGGCTACCTGAAACCATTGCCGAAGCCAAACAGGTTCAAGCGCGGATGCATGCCTTTGGTATTTATGAAAATGTAATTGCCTCGGCGGATGGAAAAGGCACGATTATTGCAGTCCGTCCCATGCCTGACTCGCGCGATCAATATGCAAAAATCTATGACTTACTGCAATCCAAAGTCAAAGAGCTTGAGGCAAGCCATAGCAATGATTCATTTTTCATTTCAGGTCGCCCCATTATTGAAGGTGTGTTTGGTGTCTATATGCCCCAAGAAATGAAACGTATGCAGCCTATTATTATGACCTTGTTGGTGTTGTTGCTGTATATATCATTTCGTACCCCTCGCGGTGTTTTCTTACCTTTGGCGGCTGTATTGATTGCTGAAATATGGACGCTGGGCACCATGGCAGCTTTTGGTTTCAATATTTACACCATCACCACCATGTTACCCATTCTGATTATGGCCATTGGTATTGCAGATGCAGTACACTTTTTAAGTCGTGAACGCCTATTGGCGCATTATGGCAAATATAGCCATCAAAAAGAGCGGATTATTGAAGTGATGCATGAATTATGGAAACCCATGGTCATGACCTCTGTCACAACAGGTGTGGGTTTTTTATCCATGTTGTCATCGGAGTTACCACCGATTCAAGAGTTCGGTATATTTGCTGCTGTCGGTATTACTTATGCGTTGATTGTGACCATGCTTCTGTTTCCTGCGGCATTGATGTTGTTGCCTGAAAAAGCTGCACATACTGCCCGTAAACCATTGTTTTCAGGTTATATTGAGTGGTCAAGCCAAGCTATTTTGAATTATCCCAAGCGCATCATGCTCATTTTTGCGCTACTGACTACCATCTCAGTGATAGGCATTATGCGTTTGGGTGTGGATGCTTCCTTGGTGGCACAATTCAAACCCAATGACCCTGTTCGTCATGCTGATACGGTATTAAATGAATATTTTTCAGGCACAACCAGCCTAGATATTATGATTGATACAGGCAAAGAAAACGGTTTATTGGAGCCTGTATTCCTTCAGCATATTGTGGATTTACAGAAAGAAATTGAAAAAGACCCCGTGGTGGGTGATACCTCATCCATTTCAGAATTTCTGATGCTGATGAACAAAGCGCTGCATGCGAATAACCCTGCCTACAACCGTGTTCCTGAGTCGTCTGATTTGGCAGCGCAATACTTGTTACTGTATTCGTTTTCAGGTGCACCCGATGATTTTGAAACCTTTATGACGGGCGATTATCGGCAGGCACATATTCGTATCAATATGAAGACTGATAGCACCCATGCCGTCGCCATGATGTTGAAAAATTTGAAAATTAAAACCGATGTATGGTTTCCTTCCTCTGCGGGTTATCAAGTCGAATGGGCTGGTACAGGCTTTACACTACACCGTTTGGCACAAATGATTATTGCAGGACAAATCACCTCCTTGGCTTTGTCTATTCTGGCTATATTTTTGTTGTGTTGGTGGATGTTCAAACGTTTATTGATTGCTTTTATTGCGATGATTCCCGTCTCACTGGCGGTGACTGTGAACTATGGCACGATGGGTAATGTGGGTATCCCACTTGATCTTGCAACAGCACTCACAGGAGCGATGGTATTGGGTATTGGGGTAGATTTCGCCATTCACTATCTGCACCGTTATCATGAAGAAAGCATCGCGGATCATAGCTATGCCGAAAGCGTTGTGAATACGAATCGCAGTGTTGGGCATGCTATTTTATTCAATACCATTGTGGTTGTGGGTGGTTTTTTGGTGTTGTTATCTGCGGCACTTTACCCGCAAATGAAATTGGGTGCATTGATTGCTGCGACCATGACTGTTTGTTATGTCGCGACAGTTTATTTGTTCCCTGTATTGCTAGGGCTGGGCCAAAAGAATATTAAAGTATGAAGTGGATTGCGATGATAGCTGTGCTTGGATGGTTTGCTGTCAACCAAGCGCATGCTGTGATTTGGAGCATACATGGCGCAGTGAAAAATGAAACAGCCTATTTTATTTCTGGAAACAAAGGCTTGGATAAGGTTCAAAACCGTTTGGATCTTAAACCTGAACTTGTTTTGAGTGATCGCTGGGAGTTTCGTGGTCGTTTTTTGACTTGGTATGATGCTGCGATGGATTTGCAAGCTAGCAATGCAAGTACCTTAACCCCCAGTATTAAAAATTATTACCGAACTTTTTCCGAAGTGAAAGAAGCTTATTTTCTTTATGCGGGTGATGATTTTGATTTTCGTTTGGGGCAACAGCAAATTGTATGGGGAAAGACGGATGGGCTTCGCTTGCTCGATATTGTCAATCCTTTGAATATCCGTGAGTTTCTATTGGATGATTTTTTGGATTCACGCACGGGTGTGGTGGCCGCGCGTTTGAATTATTATGCTTATTTGGATGGGCATGAACATGAGTTCGAGTTTTTGGTGATTCCTGATGCCAAGGTGACTCAGTTCGCACCCCTTGGCTCAAGATGGGCATATCAAGCACCGCTATCACCGCAAGGTGTTGTACCTGTGATTCAAGCTGACAATAAACCCAACTGGGCAGCTAAAAATACAGAATATGGTGCGGCATGGCGCAGTAATATGCAGGGCTGGGATGTGTCTTTGAATTGGTTTTATGGCTGGAAAGATAATCCTCTTTTGGATAAAGCACTTTCACAAGGACGCTTATTGATAATACCAAGGTATCAACAAATGCACACCTTGGGTGGCTCATTTTCCAATGCCTTTGATGCCATTGTATTGCGTGCTGAAGTGGCTGTAAATATGGATGAGGCTGTGACCACAAGCACGCGCATAGCGCACACAACAACTTGGAATGCAGCCCTTGGTTTGGATTATAATCAAAATAATTGGCGTATTAGCCCACAGTTTTTCATTCGTTACTTGCAGCAGAGAGCAAGGCAAGTATTGGAAAAAAGAAGCTCAGGCTTTGTAAGTCTGATGCTTTCAACCGACTATATGAATGAAAAATTAAAACCAGAAATGATTATTTTGGTCAACTGGAGCGATGGAAGCAGCATGATTCGCCCTAAAATTGCTTATGAATTCAATGATCAAATCACTACCCGTTTGGGCGTGGATTTATTTACAGGTCACAACACAGCCTTTTTTGGTCAATTTGACCAAAATGATCGCGTTTATAGCGAATTAGAATACAGCTTTTAAAACTTGGAGGAACGATGAAAAAAACACTTGCTTTGCTTACCATTAGCCTATGCGGCACAACCACAGCCTTGGCATCGGATCATTTGTTTGCAGAAGGTAAAACATTATTTCAGGAAAATTGTTTGGTATGTCATAATGCTCAACTTGATCCTCCCCAAGCTCCACCCATGTTTGGCGTGCAAATGAAATATAAAATGGCGACACCCGATAAAGAAAGTTTTATCAATAAAATGACATCTTTTGCCACGCATCCGACGGAAGAAAAAGCATTGCTTAAAAAGCCTGTGCAGGTGCTTGGTGTGATGCCTGATATGGGATTTGATGAAGGTGATGTACGTAAAATCACAGCATATCTTTATGATGAAACCTTTGCTCCACCCTGTAAACATTGGGAAATTGCGATGAGAATGACCCAAGTATCGCATGACATGAAGCATTATCAAAAGATTAAGAAACGTTATAATGCGTTATGTGTAGAAAAACCTTCGCAAAAAAGTAAAGTGATTCAGACCACTATAAGCCCATCTTTTACACCCGCTGAGGAAGGCACATTAAAATCCGTGATGCAACACTTGGGGCAAGATTATGCCGCATTAAATCAAGCCATACTGGTCGAAGATTTTGAACAAGCAGCTCAATCAGCGCATAAGATTGCTTATCATGATGAACCATCCATGTGGCAAAAAATGAAAATTATAGGAAGTTTGCGTACTGAAGTTTCCGATTTTAAGAAAGCAGATAAAAAAGTTCATCAACTGGCTTTGAATATTGAAAAAGAAGCGAAAGCTAAAAATATGAATGGTTTAATTCAACAGCAGTCCAATATGTTAAGTGCTTGCATGTCATGCCATAGCACTTATCGTCAAAGAATCATCAAAATTCTATACTAACATTTGGTCAGAGACAGGCTTTAAGTTTGCTATCGCATCTGTTTTATGTTGTTATCTATAATATGGCTACTAAAAAAGTAAAAGAACAAGCACGTAAAGTGCTCAAAGATGTTTTTGGTTATGATGAATTTCGCCCGATGCAGGAAGATATTATTTGTAATATCTTGGATGGAAAAGATGCGTTTGTTTTGATGCCGACAGGCGGTGGTAAATCCTTATGCTATCAGATTCCTGCCATCATGCGAGAAGGTATGGGGATTGTTGTTTCGCCGTTGATTTCTTTGATGAAAGATCAAGTAGATGCATTGACCCGTTGCGGTGTCAATGCTGCTTATTATAACTCATCATTGAAGGCAGCGGAGTCCAAAGATGTGTTGGCGCGTTTTGAAAAAGGTGAGCTAGATTTGCTCTATGTCGCACCTGAACGCTTGTTGACCAAAGCATTTCAGAAACGCTTGGAAAAAGTAAAAGTTGGTATGTTTGCGGTGGATGAAGCGCATTGTGTTTCTCAATGGGGACACGATTTCCGTCCTGAATATGTACGTTTGGGTGAGTTGCGTGATGTTTTTCCTGATGTACCGATGATTGCACTGACAGCCACTGCAGATGAACATACCCGTGAAGACATTGCAGATCGCCTAAGCTTGCAGAAGGCCAAACGTTTTGTTTCGAGTTTTGACCGCCCAAATATTCGCTATTTGGTGGCAGAAAAACGCCAGCCACTGACACAAGTGTTACAATTTCTAGAAGATTGGAAAGATTGTTGTGGTATTATTTACTGTTTATCACGCAAACGCGTGGAAGATATGGCAGTGAATTTACAACGTCATGGTATTCGTGCAGCGGCTTATCATGCAGGTATGCCAGGGCGTTCTCGCGAAAAAGTACAAGATGACTTTTTGCGTGATCGTGTGAAAGTCATTGTGGCGACCATTGCCTTTGGTATGGGTGTGGATAAGCCGAATGTACGTTTTGTGATTCACCATGATTTACCCAAATCCATTGAATCCTATTACCAAGAAACAGGGCGTGCTGGGCGTGATGGTCAAGAATCTGAAGCCTTGCTTTTATATGGTTCAGGTGATGTGAATTTGGTGCGCCGTTTGATTGAAAATGTGGAAAATATTGATCAGCGCCGTGTAGAAGTGCATAAACTAAATAGTATGGTGGCTTTATCGGAAGCCTTAACCTGTCGTCGCCGCGTGTTATTGGGCTATTTTGGTGAAAATATGGACGATGACTGCGGCAATTGCGATGTCTGCATGGATCCACCTGAAACCTATGATGGTACAGAATTGGCGCAGTTGGCGATTCGTTGTGTGCAAGAAACCAAGGGTGATTTCGGTGTGGGTTATATTATTGATGTCTTGCGAGGTTCGAAAAACGCACGTATTTTGAGCCATAAACACGAAAAAGTGAAATCACATGGTCAAGGTGCCGATATCAATGGTGATGAATGGACATCCATTTTGCGTCAACTGGTGCATCAAGGCTATTTTCAACAAGATGTTTCGCGTCGGGCTGCCTTGGTTGTGACGAAAAAAGGCAAGTTGCTTTTGAAGGGTGGCGATGCTGTATTGGCGCGCTACCAACCCGGTATCAAACGTAAATTACGCCGTTTCTCACAAGGGCGTGATGAAGCATTGTTTAAAAAATTGGTGGCTTTACGTTCGGGGCTTGCTGAAAATGAAGATGTGGCCAACCATGTCATTGTCAGTGATGTGGCATTGACTGAAATTAGCCAGTTTACAGATTCGATTGAAGTGGAGTCCTTGAAAAAGATCAGTGGTATGGGGCAGCATAAACTGGATGCCTATGGTGATGTGATTGTTGCTTTGGTCAACAAACATACGTCGGCGCGTGCGAGTGGTAAATTGAGTGAAACAGGTGGCTTTCCGAAGTTGTTGGCGAAAGGTCCTGCTCCGACTGATGCGCAAGGGCATACATGGAATTTGTATAAAAAAGGCATGTCAGCCCAAGAAATTGCTGAACTTCAAGGTGTGAATGAAAAAACAATTGTGAATCATTTTATTGCCTTGGTACGTGCAGCTATGCAAGTGGATGTATCTAAAATTATCGTGGACTTTGATCACGTGATGGAAGAATTGGATGATGCTGATCCCTATGCCTCGTTAACTGAAATGAAAGCTGATTTATCCATGGACTTAACAAATGAAGAATTTCGTCTTGTCTTGGCATGGCGTGAAGGCATTGGCGTGAGTTAATAAGATAACTTGATACCCATGTAAGAAGTCTTGAACTCCTCCGACTTATTTTTTATAACGCAACAACGGTTGTGTTCAAAATGATAAAATATATCTCGGAGGAATTTCCATGAAAAATATTTTAGGTGCCATAGTGGCATTAGCATTCATGACAGGTGTGATGAGTTCACCTGTTATGGCGCATGAAAATCCATGTTCGATGAAACAAATGCAAAAGCATAACCCTTGCAACCCATGCTCGATGAAACAAATGCAAAAGCATAACCCTTGCAACCCATGCTCGATGAAACAAATGCAAAAGCATAACCCTTGCTCGATGAAAAAGATGCAAAAGCATAACCCTTGCTCGATGAAAAAGATGAATCCTTGCAACCCATGCTCGATGAAGCATGACGAACATAAGGGGTGGTAATGATGAAACTACGTCAATTTAGTGTTTTCCTCTCATTTCTTGCGCTCTTATCTTTTGCTGGGGTATCTGAAGCCGCCAATCCTTGTAACCCATGTTCAATGAAAACTATGCACAATCCTTGTAATCCATGTGGTATGGCGGCAAACCCTTGTAGTATGGGTGCAAACCCATGTTCGATGAACCCTTGCTCAGCAGATGTGAAAAAGAACATTCGCCCTCACGCATTTAACTCTTTTCAAGAATCTGTCGATATGGGGCGTAAAATGTGGAACGATGATGAAGGCATGGGTAAAGCAGGTGTAGCTTGCCTTTCATGCCATGCAGGTTTTGATATGCTTCATTTTGATGAAAATCAAAACTTCCCTCATTATGTGAAAATGGTGGGTGATGTTGTGACATTGGATCAAATGATTAATTATTGCTTATTAAACCCTATGCAAGGTCATGAATTAGCACAAAATTCCAAAGAAATGACGGCGATGGCGGCTTATTATCGTTCGTATCGTATGAAGTATTTGAGAGAACATAAAAAATAAGCTAACTATTTAGCTTTCTTACTGACGAGGTGGTTTCATACTTAAACCACTATAGAGCTTCTGTAAACCATTTGGCAATGGTGGAAAATCAATGCTTGAACGCGATAACTTGAGAAAAAGGCTGCCTTGTGCAGCCTTTTTTATGGGTTAAAAAGGAGGTGATGGTGAAAAATATTGATGTGTGCTTGATAACGTTGTGCTTCTTCCTATGTCAAATGGATATATCATGGAGCAAGGATTTACCTATGAACTATTGGCATGATCCCAAGGTGGGAGAGGATATACAAGGTGAAAGTCCACTTGAACGTAACCTTCATCCTGAGGCTTGCGCACAATGTCATCAGCAACAGTTTAATGCTTGGAAGGGAAGTCGCCATGCATTGGCCTACTCGCCTGGTCTGGTCGGGCAGTTTTCTTCGATGGGGCATCAAGCAGGCAATGATTGTCTTGTTTGCCATGCCCCGCTAGATCGCCAGAAATATAAAAATATCCAAGATTTGGCGGATAGTTTAAGTTTACTCAAACAGCATCCCAAGGGCTTTGATGCTGAGGGAGATCTTGATGAGATGCCAGCCAGCTTACCCTTGAGACATGCAGGTGTGACCTGTGTAGTGTGTCATATCCGTGATGGACAGCGTTTTGGGCCGCCACGAAAAGGCACGGATATCGTGGGTAAACTATCGGGTACAGCACATGGCGGTTTTATCGCAAGTAAAGCATTTGAACAATCGAATTTTTGTGCATCGTGTCATCAATTTCCACAATCGTATGCAATCAATGGCAAGCCTTTGGAAAATACACTTGAGGAGTGGAAAAAAAGTCGATTTGCTCGTGAGGGTATTCAATGTCAAAGCTGTCATATGCCTGATAGAGAGCACCTTTTTCGTGGTATTCACGATGTGGAGATGGTGCGTTCAGGTTTAGGATTCGATGTGCAACAAGGAGATGGATGGGTGCGCTTGGCTATGTCTTCGATGCATATTGGGCATGCATTTCCAAGTTATGTCACCCCTAAGGTGAATATTAAGGCGAAAGGGCTTGATAAGCATGGGCATGAAGTACAAACATGGCAATGGTCACTACAGCGTAAAGTATTTTATGATGGTGGTTGGCAAGAAGCCTCCGATACACGTTTGATGCCAGGAGAACGTCGGTTTTTCATGGCAAATGGATTGAAGGAAGGTGTGGTTCAGGTGTTATTTCAGGTGGATGTGATCCCCGATGATTTTTATAAAGGAGTCTATAAAAATTTATTGCAAGATATGCAAGAAGGAACAAGTAGAACTTTGATACAACGTGCCTTGAAGGATACAGAAAAAAATGATTACCGCCTTTATCAGGTCACTGTGAATCGAAAAAAATGATGGAACCTTGAGCTGATTTTAGGTGGATTTAGAAAGAAAAGTGAAAGCGTTCAAAAAAGTCAGTGAAAAGTTGTTTTTTTGCTTGAATACAAACCCTATATCACCTATCTTGCGCGGCGTTTTACGGAGGTAATCATGGCAAAGCGTTGCGAAGTATGCGGAAAAGGACCAATGAGTGGTAATAATGTGAGTCATGCTCACAATACAACTCGTCGTCGTTTCTTACCTAATTTGAAAGATGTCCGCGCAGTTGTTTTAGGAAAAATTAAGAAAGTTCGCGTATGTACTGCGTGTTTACGTTCAGGCAAAGTTCTAAAAGCCGCCTAACTCATACTGACTTGTTAAAAAAAGCTCCCTATACGGGGGCTTTTTTTGTTTGTAGAGATCACCTGCATATCGGCTACGGGGGTTATCTTCCTGCTGGCTTTGAAATATGAACTGAAAAGTTGACCCAAAAAAAAGGCGAGTCCGAAGACCCACCTTTTAAAAAAATTTCACATCATGTGATGTTTATTTGTAATAGCCGATCATGCTTTCCAAAGAACGAACGGTGATCTTAGAAGCTTGTCCTGCTGAACCAAATGCTTCAAAACGAGCTGTACAGATGCCTTTCATGGCTTCTTTGGCTGCTTTGTAGAATTTACGAGGGTCAAAGTTGGATGGGTTTTCTTTCAAGTGCTTACGAACCGCACCCGTCGAAGCCATGCGTAAATCAGTATCGATATTGACTTTACGAACGCCTGATTTGATGCCTTTCACGATTTCTTCAACAGGAACGCCATAGGTTTCACCCATATCACCACCATATTCATTGATGATTGCCAACCATTCTTGTGGTACAGAAGAAGAACCATGCATCACCAAATGCGTGTTTGGTAATGCAGCATGAATTTCTTCAATACGATCAATACGCAATACTTCACCAGTGGGTGGTTTGGTGAATTTGTATGCACCATGTGATGTACCAATCGCAATCGCCAAAGCATCAACATTCGTTGCTTCAACGAAATCAACCGCTTCATCAACACCTGTCAAAAGCATATCCATATCCAATTTGCCTTCAGCACCATGACCATCTTCTTCGCCCATCATGCCTGTTTCCAAAGAACCCAAGCAACCCAACTCTCCTTCAACAGATACGCCGCCTGCATGTGCCATATCAACAACTTGTTTGGTTACACCAACATTGTATTCAAAAGAGCCAGGGGTTTTGCAATCGGCTTCCAAAGAACCATCCATCATGACAGATGAAAAGCCAGATTGGATGGAGCGCAAACATACTGCTGGCTCAGAGCCATGATCCTGATGCATCACAACTGGAATATGTGGATATTGCTCAACAGCTGCTGCAATCATATGACGCAAGAAAGCTTCGCCTGCATAACCACGCGCACCAGCAGAGCCTTGCATAATCACAGGTGAGTTGACTTCATTAGCAGCTTCCATGATTGCATGAACCTGCTCCATATTGTTTACATTGAATGCCGGCATGCCATAGCTGTTCTCAGCTGCATGATCCAGTAGTTGTCGCAATGAAATTAGTGCCATTCTTCTCTCCTGTTTTTATTTCTACATTTTATCAAGTGGGTTTTAGCCCAACATTTTGACTCCAGCGAGTCATAAAATCAATTTTCGTAGTAGAATCCGTGATTATTGTACGGTTTCGCCCACCTTTATGATTTTCATCGTATTTGTTTTGCCGGCCTGACCCATTGGTGTTCCAAGAGTCATAATGACAAAATCTTCATGCTCAACCAGTTCATCGTGAAGCATTAGTGAGAGTGCTTCGCGGGTTGCTGTTGGAGCATCAGTTTCTTTGTAGTCGCCATTAACCGGTTTAGGGATAACGTTACGATACAGAGTGACACGACCGGCAGTTTCAGCTTCCGGTGTTAGTGCATAGATCGGAACCTTGCTCAGATGTCGCGACATATACAAAACAGTGCTGCCACTCTGGGTAAATGCAGCAATCGCTTTGATAGGCATAGCATGGGATGTTTCCATAGCCTGGCGTGCAATACACTCATCCACTGACTGAGGGGGGAAGCGCGGGTCTCGGGTCGAAGCTGATGGTAGAACTTTCTGCTTCTCAGTTTCGATACATGTACGATGCATCGCTTCAACAGTTTCAATCGGATAACTACCGGCTGCTGTTTCACCCGAGAGCATGATGGCATCAGTGCCATCGAGCACGGCATTGGCCACATCATTAACTTCCGCACGGGTAGGGATCGGGTTTTCACACATTGATTCCATCATCTGTGTAGCGACAATCACAGGACAGTTATAAGCAGGGGCCTTACGCAGAATGCGTTTCTGAACCGGAGGGACGGCTGCATCACCGATCTCGACGCCAAGATCACCACGGGCAACCATCACCACATCGGAGGCTTCCAGAATGCTATCCAGATTTTCCACGGCTTCGGCACGTTCCACTTTGGCAACCAGCCCGGCATTGGAGCCCTCAGCACGCACCAGTGAACGTGCATAGTCCATATCTGAGCCATCACGGGGAAAAGAGATGGCAATATAGTC
>JAUZQO010000033.1 GCA_030950925.1 Mariprofundaceae bacterium | reverse complement strand
ACATTTTAGAATCATGGCGGCAGGACATTGCCGTTTCAGCCTGTGGAGTGGATGCAATAGCAACCACAATGAAGCAGGAACCTGCATTAGCATCATGCTAATCGAATCCCCTGAATTTATTCATGGGGAGGATGTCAAATGCCCAAGGCTGGATGCACGGCGATTTATACGCCCACAATATCTTATGGAATAACGATGCCCATTGTTTATTGGGTGATTTTGGTGCTGCCAGCCCTTACTTATCTCAAAGTACAACAGAGGCTCAAGCCATAGAACGCTTGGAAGTGCGTGCTTTTGCTTGTTTACTGGAGGAGCTTTTATCCCGCCTTGATGCTGAGCACCGCATGGTATCGGCGACACAAGTCCAACAGCTTGAACAGCTTCAAAAAGACTGCTGCCATCCCGATACCAAGCAACGCCCGCTCTTTAATCAAATACACCCCACCCTTCAGAACATGCAGACAACATGATAAGACCCCTCGATACAACCCCCGACACAAACATTCGGGGGTGACGTACGCGGGGTGACGATTGGATGATGATCAAAGCGGTAGTTCCATACTTAAACCACGCTATACCCATCAGAAAAAGCACACATAAAAAATATTACTTCACAAAGATATGAATGGTCTGGCTCATAGTTTTGCCATAAGATTGATGATGACCATCAGCAAACTGCAAGGTCAAGGTATGCTCACCTGGTGTTAAATGTAGTGTTGTTTCCGTTTGCCCTTTACCAAAATGTTTGTGTGTTTCATCTTTAGCCACCACATCACCTTTGGGGACAAAACCACCATCAATCACCAAATGGTGATGCCCCGTTTCTTTGATGACATCACCCGCTTTGTGAACCCTCATACCTTCCACTGCCATCACAACATGGACATCTTGCCCAACTTTTGCACCATTTTGGGGTTCAACAAAGCTCACACCGCCAGCAAATACTGACGTGGCTCCCAACATCATCGCTGCTGCTGCTGAATATTTGACCATTTTATGGATTGTCTTGTTTTGATTCATATCGAACTCCTTAGCCGACATATCATAAAATAAAGCCGCTACAAAAAAACCTTCGCCAATATCAGGGCAATCATACACCTTCATGTTTCGATCTGCGTTTATTAAAAGGTAAGCGCAACATCCAAAACAAATCATGCGTGGGTTGCTGTTGATATTCAGGCAAGCCAATGGTCATAGCATCATGCCCCATGTCGGGTTGGGCGCGGTATGTCTTAAAGCAGCGATCCCACCATGAAAAGTTAAAACCATAGTTGCTATTGGTTTCATGCACCAACACCGAATGGTGAATACGATGCACGTCGGGTGTAATAAACACAAGTCGTAATAAGGCATCCAAAGGTTTGGGTAGTTTTACATTCGCATGATTAAACATGGCCATACCATTCAAAATCATTTCAAAAATAATGACCGCCATGACAGGCGCACCCAATGCCACCACCACTGATATTTTAATAAGCATGGAAAGAATGATTTCAATCGGGTGAAAGCGTAAACCTGTGGTCACATCAATATCACGATCTGCATGGTGAACTTGGTGCAAACGCCAAAGCCAAGTCACACGGTGAAACAACAGATGTTGTCCATAAATCACCCCATCCAATATCACCACTGCCAACAGCACCGTCCAAATATCATCGAGCTTCAGCATGGGCAACAAACCGACATGATGATGTTGCGCCCATAATGCTGCACCCACCGCACCCACAGGGAATAAAACCCGAACAAGCACTGTATTCAACACCACCAAGCCAAGGTTGGCAGACCAACGGCTTCGTCCAAAGCGTAGTTTTTTCTTAAACATCAGGGCTTCAAGCACCATCATGCATAGGAAAATACCAAAAAATACCGCCAAACGCATTGTGGACTCATGTTCCATATTATTTCACCTCAAGTTTTATATTGCGAATATGTGCCAAGGAACGATGAAAATGTTGCCAATCCCATTGTTTTCCAGGATCCCATTTTCGCGTTGGCGCAATATCTTGATGCCCCACCATGCGCTCTATGGTTATATCGGGGTAACGCAACATCAATGCTCGACATAAACGCGCCGTTTCCTTGTATTGATTGACAGTGAATGGTCGTAACTCATCGCCAATTATTTCAATACCCATCGCATAATCGTTACAATTCTCGCGCCCCTGCCAACTTGATGATCCTGCATGCCAAGCTCGCTTATCACAAGCAACAAATTGAGTCACATCACCCTGACGATCAACCACAAAGTGCGCTGACACATTCATGCCTTGCAAATCATGAAAGGATGGGTGTGCAGCCATATCCAAAGAACCAAGGAAAAGTTGTTCTATATGCTTCATTTCAAATTCACCCGCAGGCAAACTGATCGCATGCAATACAATCATATCAATGCTCATATCATTGGGGCGTTCGTTGTAGTGGGGGGAAGGCATAAAGCGCATCTGGCAATGATGCCCACAAATCACAAGAGTTGTCACCCAAAAGAGGAACCCACAGATGACAGATACCATCATCGGACTTATGGCCGCTTGGCTTTTATTGGCGGGCTCTGCCTATATCGCCCACCAACAAGATTTAGGACTATCGCGTGCGATGCTCATGGCTTCCATCCGTGGACCGATTCAATTACTATTATTGGCTTTTATCTTGCACTGGATATTTGATATTACCGCTGTTTGGCTGCAAATCACCATCATTGTGGCTTTTTGTCTTTTGGCAGCGCAAACCAGTGCCTCCCACCACACCCAACCCAAACAAGCATGGCTGGCCACATCCATCGGTCTTATATGTGGCTGCGCCGTGAGTTTACCTTGGCTCGCTTGGACAGGAGCGATTGATAGCGACAGCCGCGCACTGATTCCATTGGCGAGTATGGTCGCTGCCAATGGTATGAACACTGTTTCCATGATGTTTGAACGTATCAAACAAGGTGGTCATGCTGGCGATGGTATGCGTATTGCTTTGATTCCAACTATTGATACGTTAAAAGTCGTCGGTTTGGTGCATATGCCTGGCGTTTTCGTTGGCATGGTCTTGGCAGGCAGCCCACCTATGCAGGCTGCTGCTGCACAATTGACCGTTCTTTATATGATAATCGCCTCGAGTTTTACCGCTTGCATGGTGACTTTTTTATTGATAAACCATTGGCAAAAGAAGCTTGTAAAATAACCCAAATGAGATTATACATGCCGATGAACACAGGCTGAACGCATATTTTAAATATGGAACTGACCTTTAGATCATCATCTGAATCGTCACCCCGCGTACGTCACCCCCGAATGTTTGTGTCGGGGGTTGTCTCGGGAGTCTGTTGGAGCACATAGATTCCCTATAAAAGATTTCGAGAATGACGAACTCAGGGGTAGTTTTATACGAATCGTGATATATTGAAAAAACGTATGAGGGGGAGGGAAAGAAGATGCATCTATTCTTGGTATTCTTGGTATTCTTTTTGCTAAAATTAAGTATGGCACAAGCAGACAATATTGACATATTTTCAGAACAAGAAGATTTATCATTGTTTTTTGATGCCGATGAGCTTTATGTGAAATCTGCTTCACGCATCAAAGAAACTATTTCTGAAGCACCTGCGGTGGTGAATATTATTACTGCGCGTCAAATTCGCACGCTGGGTGCGCGCAATTTGATGGATGTTTTGGTGACAATTCCCGGCTTTACCGAAATTCAAGACACCAATGAAAAAGTCGTGGCTGGTCGTGGCGTGTTTGCAACAACCACGCATAAGTTTTTATTGCTGCGCGATGGTCATCGTTTGAATGAACCCATGTTTGAAGAAATTATGCCCGCCAATGCGATTTCTTTAACCAGTATCAAGCGTATTGAAGTCTTACGTGGGCCCGGTGCAAGTTTATATGGCAATGCTGCATTTTTGGGTGTCATCAATATCATTACTCTGGATGCGAATGCACCTTCTCAGGCATCCGTTGTAATGGGTAATTTTGGCGAGATTGGTGCTGATTTTGTTATCAATGAAAAATTCAACCAAGATAGGCAGTTATTACTTTTCGCCAGTGTACGCCATGCTAGTGGTGAAATTGTCAACTTGCCTGCAAATCAGGATATGGCTGCTAACCCAGTAGCAGGCAGTCAGAAAATCGCAAGTCGCCCGTTTAATTTTGATGTAGGCATGAAATATAAGCGTAAAACCTCATTGATCGCTTTTTCTGCCAGACGAGCTGCTTACAACACACCTCGCTCCAATAATGGTGCATTACTGACCCATGCCGATACATTGGTGAAACCGATTCAAGTGTTTGAAACGCAACATTTGGATGTTCAACTGTTGCCGCAGTGGCATGATATTCATTTCACACTGCGCCATTATGCTGATCGTTCATTTTTACGTACACCCCAATATGTCCAAACAGCACGTGATGCCCGACCATTGGGAAAAGCATTTGATTTACGCATCGAATCGGCGAGAGCAGGCATCGAATATAGTGCTGTAATAGCCCATGATGGCGGTGAATTGATCCTTGGCACGCAACTGGAAAACTTTTGGTTATTGAATTCATCCATTAAAACCAGTTTTGCTAATAACTCAACGATGGTGGCATTTCCAAATTTAGCCCAAGTGTCTGAATGGAATGGCGCGCTGTATGCACAAGAAAAATATCACATCACACCGCATCTGATTGTCAATGCAGGTATACGTTGGGATTATTATCAATCCTTTGGTCATGCATTAAACCCACGTTTGGCGTTGGTTTACAACCCTTTTGATGAGTTATATATGAAAGCAATTTATGGGCGCGCTTTTCAAGCCCCCAGTTATTTTTATCGCACTAAAAATAAGGGCTTGGGTTATGGCTCACCCACGGGTTTAACCCCTGAAAAGTTGGAAAATGTTCAAATCAGTGTGGAAAACACATTCCTAAACAAGACATGGTTGCGTATGACCATGTTTCACAACCGCATTAAAAATTTAATTACACGCCCTGTCGGAGCAACAAGTTATCAAAATATCGGTGGTTTAATCACCCAAGGTATTGAAACGGAAATCAAGATTAAAGTGACCAAATCAATGGAAATATTTGCCAATCATGCGTTGACCATACCAGTGAGTAGTGGAACCGATGCGAAATTGATGGCTTTAGGAAAACTGGCGAATATACCACGTGACGCTGTGACTGCGGGTGTCACTTGGAAGTCTGCCTCAGCTTTATCGGGTAGTGTGTATATGAATTGGCATAGCAATATTGCATCGCCGATTGTGGGAGCAACGGCTGCTCAATCGAATCCATCAAATGCCATTCCTGCGGCGGCTTTGGTGAATATGACATTAAATGCTGATGATGTACTCGATGGTATGCAGGCACAGTTATCGCTGCATAACCTCTTAAACAAACGAGATTGGCGCGGTGGTACAACTCGGATCCCTTACCCACAGCTGGGTCGAAATATTTTACTAACCCTCGGTTATCGGCTTTAAGGTCATCGCATTCATATCATGCTAAAAACCTTATTTTTTTGTCTCTCGGTTTATTGTATCACCATGCTTGCACCCATTGAAGCGCAAGCAGATGGTATTGCAATCATCAGTCATGCCAACATCAAACCTTATCAACTTGCCATTGCGGGTTTTCGTGAACAAGTCAACTTACCTATTCATATCTATCATTTGGATAACAGAGGTGAGCAGCACAGTGCCGTTGCATTGGATATTGCTCAGCAACAACCCGAGCTTATTTTTGCTTTGGGTAAATTAGCATTGAATTTTACACGCCATATACATTTTCATGTGCCTGTCGTGTTTATATTTGTATTACACCCAAACAATCCTTCCAGTGGTCATCAGCATCAGCCAAGTGAATTCGGCATTGCCATGTCGATTGCACCAGCACAACAATTCAAGATGCTTATCGACATTGCACCAAGTGTAAAACATATCGCTGTGGTTTATAATCCAAAGAAAAGCGCCAGCATCATTCAACAGGCTAAGATCGCTGCCAAAAACTTGGGCATTCACCTACTCGCTGTGCCCGCTGACAATCAAAAAATGGCGACATCTTTGATTGCTAGCGTGATGCCGAAAGTCGATGCCATGTGGATGATTCCAGATATCACAGTGCTGACATCGACGACATTTAAACAAATGCTACATTTATCATTGAAATATACTGTAGTATTGATTGGTCTAGCTCCCAAATATGTTCGTGCAGGCTGTTTATTCGCCCTTTCATTCGATAGTCATGCTATAGGATCCCAAGCAGGAGCTATGGTCAAGAGGATATTGGCAGGTAAGAAAGTGGCGAATCAAGTACCACCCAATAGGGTATATTTCACCCTAAATAAGCAAGCAGCTAAGCAACTTGGTTTATATCTCCCCACCTCATTGTTAAAAAAAGTAGATCATCTCTATGGAGAAAGAAAGTGAAACAACTCTTTTATTCCTTACGTTCTCGCATCTTCTTATCAGTCACGACACTGGTTATCCTACTAAGTCTAATTTTTGGTTGGATATCCATTGTTCAACAAACATCATCATTGGAATTGGAGCTCATTGAGCGGGGGGAAATCACGGCACGTCATTTATCTTATGGCGTTGAAATTGGAATTTTAACAGGTGATGAGAATGGACTGCATGCCTTACTCAATAAACTTCTCAAAGAAAAAGACGTGCTTTATGCAGGTATTTTTGATGCAAAGGGTCAAAATATCGCCACCTCTGAAACTTCAAAATTATTGAAAAAACATGCCGATACCAGCAACACCTTAATGCTAAAATCAGGGCAACCACTATCCGAATTGTGGGTAAAAAATCTTTGGAAACAGCGCGATATTTATGAATTTCACATGCCTGTTATCAATGAGATTCATGGAAGTGGAGAATCCATGTTGTTTGATGGCGAGGGTGATATGCAACAACAAGTCATTGGTTATATTCATGTCATTTTGAGTGGAGCTAGCATCCAACATGCGACCCAGCAAACAATCATAAATGGCATCCGTACATTTTTTATTGTCTTTTTACTTGCTTTATTCGCCGCATGGTGGCTAGCACGTGCCTTAACGCGCCCCTTGGCGTATATGGTGTCGGTAATAGAAAAGACCCAAAATGGTGATTTCAATCAACGTATTCAGCTTCATGGACAAAATGAAATGACGCAACTTGCCATGGCTTTTAACCACATGCTTGAAGAGTTGGCGAAACGAAATGGAAAGCTACATGAACAGCAACGCACCATGCAACTTATTTTAGATACAGCACCTGTCGGTATATGGATGCTAGGTCTAGATCGTCGTATGATCTTTATGAATAAGGCCTTTTCGACAGCAGTGGGTATATCTGAGCAGGCATTTCTGAATGCTAAGCATTACACTGAGTTATTTCCTCAAATAGTGTCATTGCAAGCCACACAATCAGATAACCAATGTTTTACAATGAATGCCATGATCCATAGTCAGGAGCATATTCCCTGCTCGGATAGTAAGGTGCATATTTTTGATGTGGTCAAAGCCCCTTTGCGAAATAATCAAGGCGATATGATCGGCTTGGTTGGCATTGCCATTGATGCGACATCTCGATTACAAGCCGATGCTGAAAAAGAGCAAATGCAAAAGCAGGTTGAACACACACAGCGCCTCGAAAGCCTGGGCGTTTTAGCAGGTGGTATTGCCCACGATTTTAATAATATTCTAACATCTATTATGGGGAATGCCGCCATGGCTGAGCGAAAACTTAAAGGTGTCTCTGCTGAAGGTGCTGCCTATTTATCCAAAATAGTTCTTTCCTCTGAGAAAGCCGCCTTGCTTTGCAAACAGATGCTGGCGTATTCTGGCAAAGGTCATTTTATTATAAAACCATTGAATTTATCCAGCATGATTGAAAGTGTGACCAGTTTATTGGGTGTTTCCATTCATAGTACGATTGAATTGAAATATCATCTCGCGGATCAACTACCCAACATTGAAGCCGATGAGGCACAGTTACAACAGGTGATTATGAATTTGGTCATCAATGCTTCCGATGCCATCGGAGAACATAGTGGGGTTGTGACGATTACTTCGGGAATGATGTATGCAGATACAGCCTATTTGGCACAAACAGTGGTGCAATCAGAGCTGCCGCTGAATGCAGGTGATTATGTTTACTTGGAAGTATCGGATACAGGTTGCGGTATGAGTCAAGAAGTGCAACAGCATTTATTTGAACCTTTTTTCACCACCAAGTTCACAGGCAGAGGTTTGGGCATGAGTGCCGTTCAGGGTATTATTCGCGGTCATCAAGGTGCGATGAATGTATACAGTGAATTGGGGCATGGAACAACTTTTAAAGTCTTGTTCCCAGCCTCTCATCAAACACTGGATCATCATGCTGAACCTACACCACTGTCTGAGGGTAAATGGCAGCCAAGTGGTACGGTATTGGTGGTTGATGATGAAGAGATGATCCGTGAAGTTGCCTCTCTCATGTTGGAAGATATAGGTTTTAATGTAATCGAAGCTGTCGATGGTCAAGAAGGCATAGAAATCTACCGTCAGTATCAGGATCAAATTGTGGCTGTCTTACTGGACATGACCATGCCACGGCTTGATGGTGAAAGTTGTTTTGGTGAACTCAAACATATCAACCCAGATGTGAAAGTGATTTTATCATCGGGTTATAATAAACAAGATGTGACGAATCGATTTGACGGAGCAGGCTTGGCTGGCTTTGTTCAGAAGCCATATAATCTTAATGAATTAGAAAAAAGTTTGCGTCTAGCTTGTACAACTCAGGTATAATACCCCATGAACATATTACACACATCCGATTGGCATTTGGGGCGCAAGCTTTATGGGCGCAATCGTTATGATGAATTTCAACAGTGCTTGGACTGGTTTGCCGAACAAATCGAAACGCAGAACATTGATGTACTGCTGATTGCAGGTGATATATTTGATACCACAGCGCCCACGCATCGGGCGCAGGCGATGTATTATGATTTTTTATGCCGTGTGGCGACATCCTCTTGCCAGCATATTGTCATCATTAGCGGCAACCATGATTCACCGTCTTTTTTGCACGCACCCCGTGATATTTTGAAACAGTTGCAAGTCCATGTCATCGCTTCGGTGGAACAACAAGCCATCGAGGATGAAGTGATTATCCTTAAAAATTCAGAAGGTGTGCCAGTATTGATTGTCTGTGCTGTGCCATTTTTGCGTGATCGGGACATGCGTTTGGTTGAAGCAGGTGAGAGCATCGCGGATAAAGAAAAAAAACTCGCGCAAGCCATTGCTCAACATTATGCTGATGTTGCGAAGATTGCTTTGCAATACCAACAAAACCACCAAAAAACCACAGGCTACCGCCTGCCCATTGTGGGCATGGGACATCTTTTTGCCGCCGATGGTAAAACCATTGAAGGCGATGGTGTGCGAGATCTTTATGTGGGTTCATTGGCGCATGTACCTGCCTCGGCATTCCCCGATACCTTTGATTATGTTGCCTTGGGGCATTTGCATGTACCACAAAAAGTAGGTGGTTGTGAGCATATTCGTTATAGCGGTTCACCCTTGCCCATGGGTTTTGGTGAAGCCGAGCAAACCAAACTTTATCATCTTTTAGCCTACCATGATGATAAAATTCATATTGAAAACATCACGATTCCTGTCTTTCAACGCTTGAAAATGGTGCGTGGCGATTGGCAACAGATTGAAGTCAAAATCCAACAATTGTATCAGGAAGCGGCATCTATTTGGCTGGAAGTGCAATACACTGGTGAAGAAGTCATGCCTGATTTGCGCGAGCGTATGGGTGCCTTGGTAGAAGGCTCACAGGTGGAAATCTTGCGTGTTAAAAACACTCAAATCCGCAGCCCCATGATTTCTAGCAATATCCATCAAGAGCGTTTGGATGAGCTTGAGCCGCTGGATGTGTTTAACCGTTGTCTGACTCAACATGGCCTTCCAGAAAGTCAGCAAGAGGATTTGCGGCAAAGTTTTCAACATTTAATCAATCAGATGGAACAACACGACCACGCTGCGAAATAAGGAGCCAAGCATTGAAAATTTTAGACATTCAATTTGAAAATATTAACGCCTTGTATGGCAAGTGGCGCATTGATTTTACCCACCCTGATTTTATCCAACATGGTATTTTTGCCATCACAGGGCCAACGGGTGCAGGTAAAAGTACCATTCTTGATGCGATTTGTTTGGCTCTTTATGGTCGCACACCGCGCTTGGACAAAGTGAATCAAAGTCATAACGACATCATGTCGAGAAAAACAGGGCATTGCATGGCGGAGGTGTTGTTTGAAACAAAAGCAGGGCAATTTCGCTGCCAATGGGCGCAACGCCGTGCGAAAGGTTTAAGCGAAGGAAACCTACAAACACCCAAGCATGAAATATCGGATGCGATCAGTAAAAAAATCCTCGCCCATAAATTAAAAGATGTGGCGCAACATGTTGAATCATTAACGGGCATGAATTTTGATCGTTTTACACGTTCCATGTTGTTGGCTCAGGGTAAGTTTGCCTCTTTTTTACAAGCCAGTGCCGATCATCGTGCGCCTATTTTGGAGCAAATCACAGGCACAGATATTTATACACAGATTTCAAAAGAAGCGCATAAGGTGCATGCCAATGAAAAAGAGCGTCTTACATTACTGGAAGCAGAGATCAATGGTGTGGTGGTGCTTAGCCCTGAAGATGAAGCCACACTGCTTTCCAACTATGAACAACAAGAAAAACAGTGTCAGCTCTTGAGTGAGCAGGAAAAAATATATCAACGAGACATCACATGGCTGAATCATTTGGCAGATTTGACACGGGATTTGGATACGAATCAAAGCAAGCAACAAGATATTTCGCAACAATGGCAAGCCATGCAGCCCGACATCCATACCTTGCAACAAGCCGAACAAGCCTTGGAATTGAATGGGCAATACAACACGCTAAACAACCTTCGCCAACATCAACGGCAAGACATTCAAAAGCATGATGCGCTTGTGCAACAACAGCCACTGATTCAAGCCAAACAAGCAACAGCCGTAAACCAAGAAAAGCAGCTTGCTCAAAGCAAGCAAGAGAAAAAACAGCAATACCACACACTTTTACCGATGTTGAAACACATTCGAGAGCAAGATATTCATATCGGGAATCAACAAAACAGGCTGAATGAAGTGAAAGCCGATGACATTCAATGGCAAGTGGATGTGCAAAACTTACAAAACAAAACAGCTGATTTAAAGCTTCAAAAAGACGGGCTTAAAGCAAGTATCAAGACCTTGAAAAGCACATTAAAAGAGCATGCCTGTGACGAACACCTGCATGAACAATTGAGCGGAATTCAACAGCAGTGTATCATCTTTTTGGATATACAAAGCCAATCTAAAAAGCTTCAAAAAGATAAGAAAACGAATGATTTATTGTTGATTCAGCATGAAGAAGAGCATCAAATCATAAAACAAGCGCTGCATGGAAAGTGCCAAGATTTGGATATGCTTCAACAAAAAATAAATGTAACCCAACAAGCTTTGCATACGCTTCTGAAGAAACAAACCTTACCCGAATGGCGAACGAAAAAAGATGAGCTGATGAAAGCACGTGAATCGCTGCATGAGGTCATCCATGCTGCCACCCAAGCAGCACAAACAGCTAAGGGAAAAGAAAAACATCAAACGATACTTCAAAAACTAACTATCGAACACAATGATGTATCAGAGCAATATGAGGCGATGAAGAAAATTCTTCATCAGGGGCAACTTGAGCTGGATGCTTGGCAGCAACAATGCGATGCTCTCAAAGCCATTCAATCCTATGAAAAAACACGTTTACAATTACAAGATGACTGCCCATGCCCATTATGTGGTTCGGAAAATCACCCGTTTGCACAAGGCAATATACCAATCTTGGATACAGCCGAAAAACGATTGAAAAAATTACAGGCACAACATCGAAACAATCAAGCTCAGTATACGGCGTTCACCATTCAACTTGAAGCCATGCAACACGATAATGCTCATCACCAACAACAAATAGAAGCGTATGACCTACAGTATGATAAGCATCGCAGCATGCTGAAAGCTTATTGCCAATCTCACCCTATGGATGTGCTTGATGATGATTTTCTCACGCCGTTGCAAGAGAAATATCAAGCGCAAGAAAAAGAAATCCAGTGTATTCAAAACCTTGTGGCAAAAGCCGAAGCTTTGGAAGGGAAACAACAAGCATTGCAGGTGCAATGCCGTGAGCAACGTGATGCATGTGAGAGATTGAAAAACAAACAGGTTGAAGTCGATGGCAAGCAAGAATATGCCAAACAAGATGCGCAGCGTTTGCTGGGTGAACACAAAGAAAACATTATAAAACAAGCAGCTTTGCAAGAAAAACTTGCCAAAAATCTGGCTTTTTTTGGTGTTCAAGCATGGGAACTGCATCAGCTTCCTAAGATTCAAGATGCCTTACAGCAACGTAACCAATACTGGCAACAGCAAGAGAAGCAGCTTAGAGAGAGCAAACAAAACAACGCGCGTCTTGATCTGATGTATGCGGCGAAACAAGATGAACTCAAACAAGCACAAGAAGCATGGCTACTCAAGCAACAGCATGTGAGTGAACATCAAGCGAAGCTCGATACCCTCAAGCAAGAAAGGCTAACCTTGTTTGCAGAGAGAAACCCCGATGACGAAGAAACGGCACTGATAGGCATGATTCATAAGCTCGAAAAAGAGTATGAGGCAGCGCGTGATGCAAGTGTTCAAACCAAACAAGCATGGAAGAACCTTCAACGGGATGTGGAAGAATTGAGTCTAAAGATAGAAGCAAGTCATAAGCCTATTGAAAAAACGCAGCTTGCCTTCCAAAAAACACTCAAACAACATGGTTTTGATGATGAAGCCATGTTTTGCCAATCGTTGTTATCACAAGCCGAACGTCAAACATTGAAAGATAAAATCAGAACATTGGAGCAACAAAAAAACACACTGCAAGCCAATATCACCCGCTTAAAAGAAGACATAAAGCAACAAGAAAACTTGCAATATACCACACAAACACTGAATGAGTGCCAAATCAATCTTGATGCGGTGAAAAAAACATTGGCGCAAGCACTCGAAACCACAGGCGCAATGAAGCAACAGCTCAAAGAGCAAGAAGCCAGTCAGAAAAAACTACAGGCTCACCTTGAAAAAATAGAGGCTCAAAAGCGTGAACTGGCGCGCTGGACAAATTTAAATGCATTGATTGGTTCGGGCGATGGCAAAAAATTCCGCAATTTCGCACAAGGTTTGACCTTCGAGTTGGTGGTGCAATATGCCAACCAACAATTGCGCCATATGAGTGACCGCTATGTGTTGCAACGCGATCAAGAACTCCCCTTGGAACTGAATGTCGTGGACTACTATCAGGCTGGGGAAGTCCGCTCGGTTAAAAATATTTCAGGCGGTGAAAGCTTTATCATTAGTCTCGCGCTTGCCTTGGGATTATCCCAAATGTCGAGCAAAAATGTGAAAATTGACTCTTTATTTTTGGATGAGGGTTTTGGCACCTTGGATCATGAATCGTTGGAGACAGCCATTGATACACTATCGCAATTGCAACAAGATGGAAAAATCATCGGTATTATTTCTCATGTGGATAGTATCAAAGAGCGCATTGGCACACAGATTCAAGTTCATCCTATATCAGAAGGAAAAAGTGCAATATCAGGTTCAGGATGTTATGCACTTTAAGGCGTAAGTCGGCCATGTTTGATGCTTTCATAACACAATAAAAATATAGATTTGTATAAGGATAAAACCATGAGTTTTCATTTCACCATTTCCAACAAGATTGAAAGTTTAATGAAATCTATGGGGGAGGCGTTGCAGGCCGAACCATTAGCCAAGCCATTAAGTCCTGACATTATTCTGGTTTCGGGTATGCCCGTACAACGTTGGCTGGCATTAAATCTTGCTGATAGCATGGGGGTTCATTGCAATATCAATTACGCATCGCCTGCTTCTTGGTTATCTCGATTCATCGCCAACAACAGTCGACAAACCGATGCTCTTTCTCGTGAATCCTCAGCTTGGCTTATTTTTCAACACTTACCCAAACTTTTGGATGATGGTGCTTTTACGTCATTGCATCGTTATTTAAAAGATGATGTCGAGGGTGTGAAACGTTGGCAATTGTCGGATCGTATCGCTGATACCTTGGATCGTTATCAAGATTATCGCCCCGACACCATTCGCCATTGGAGTGCGGGTGGCGGCGATGATTGGCAGGCAAAGCTTTGGCGCACATTACTGGACGATGTGGGGCAACAGAACCACCGCATTGCCATCATGGATCAATGGTCACAAGATTTAACAGCACATGCCCGAGTGATACAAGGCTTGCCCAAACGTATCAGCATTTTTGGCATTTCAAGCCTAGCACCCTTGCAGTTAAACATATTGAAACAACTCTCACAGCACACAGACATTTATTTTTATTATGTTAGCTCCACGCCAGCGTATGGCTTGGATTTAATGGATGCGCAACAACGACTCGAAGCACCCAATAAAAATATGTATCGAAAAACAGGTCATGATCTTTTGACCTCTTGGGGACGACAAGGTCAAATTTTTCATGATTTACTACTCAATCATGATGCCTTACAAGCCATTGAACATGATGCTTATCATAAAGATTTTCCCCCTACCATCTTAGGTCATCTACAACGCGACATCTTTCAAACCCAACATACAAAAAGACAAGGGCAAGCTGTGGATGACTCTATCGCTATTCATCTGTGCCATAGCCCCTTGCGCGAATGTCAGGTATTGCATGATGAATTGCTGCAAGCGTTTGAAAAGAACCCTCATTTGAACCCCGAAGATGTCTTGATCATGGTGCCTGACATCAACCAATATGCGCCGTATATCAAAATGGTATTTGAACGGGGTGAATATGCCCAAAAATCCGTTCGCCCTTATATTCCATACAATATATCCGATTTATCCGTCACCGATGATAGCCCCTTGGTGCGAACCTTTCTCACACTGTTAAACCTGCCGCATAGTCGATTCACACGCACAGAAGTGGAAGCCATGTTGGATATTCCCGAAGTTTATCAGCATTTTGATCTGGATGAGGAAAGTATCCCATCCATTCGCAAGCTATTGAATGATTTGAATGTTCGTTGGGGCATGGATGCTGAACATCGCGCCAACATGGGTTTGCCTCAAAATGATATGCACACATGGAAACAAGCCAAACAACGTTTTCTTACAGGTTATGCCATGGGTGGTAAAGCCAAACTTTGGCAAGGTATCGCCCCCATTGAACTCAATCATCAAGAAGCTATTTGGATGGTTAATTTTTGGCGCATGGTAGCGTGCATGGATGATTGGCGCAAAAAACTGGTGCATACACGCACCGCGCAACAATGGCATATTGATTTACACACCATGTTACTCGATTTCTTTCCAGTGGATGAACATCACGATGAACTCAATGATATTGATGAGGCTCTGGAGGCATTGGCGAACCAAGCTGGCGAGGGTATGCTTAGCCATGCGCTGCTTGTCCACTGGTTACAACAACAGTTGGTCAAATCGGATATACCCAATCGCTATTTTTCAGGCGGTGTGAATTTTTGTGCCATGCGCCCCATGCGTAGCGTGCCATTCAAAATGATTGCCTTGTTGGGCATGTCTGATGCAGCATTTCCACGCCGTGAACATCCCTTGGAATTTGATAACATGGCAAAACAATGGCAAGCAGCTGATCCCATCAAAGGTGAGCAGGATCGTTATTTGATGTTGGAAACCTTGTTATGTTGCGAGGAAAAACTCTATATCAGTTATGTCGGGCGCAACATTCGAGATAATAGCGCGTGCCAACCATCCATTTTGGTCAGTGAGTTATGTGATGAACTGCGTAACACTTATGGTAAGAAAGCGGTGAAAGAAACCGTGCATCCCATGCAAGCATTTTCAGCCAATAACTTCACCAAAGAACACGCCCATGATGCCTATTGGTGTGTGCTGGCGAACACGTTGCAACAAGCGACATCCACGTCGCCAAGTGCATGGGGACAAGCTTCATTGCCCGCTTTGGATGTAGAAAGCTTAACGCTGGAACGCTTGATTCAATTTGTAAAACATCCTGTGAAGTGTTTTATCAACCACCGTTTGAATATCTATATCACGGATCATGAAGAACACTGCGATGATGAACCGTTTGAACTCAATCACCTTGAAGCATGGATGATTAAGAAACGATTATTGGATGACAGCCTACAAGATCAAACCTTGGATAAGGCGCGTTTCAAAGCTGAAGGTTTATTACCGCATGGCATGGCAGGTGATGTTGAATTACAATCTAAACTAAGTGATGTTCAGCCTATCTTGCTTCAACTTAAAGCCTATCACGGCAAAGAAAATCAATCGAAATGGATTGATTTGGTTTTGAATACGGATGAGGGGAAGCCACTGCATATCACGGGGCAAGTTCGTCATTATATTCCAACATTAGGTTTGCTACATGCCACACCATCCAAGCTCAAAGGCAAATATATGTTAGGCTGTTGGTTGGAACATTTAGCCTTGTGCAGTGCGGATATATTACAAGAAAAAGAATGTAGTCTTTTGCAATGCAGTGATAAAAGTATGCGCTTTGAGTGGATGGAACAAGATGCCGCTCAAGCTCAGTTGCAAAGCTATGTGGATGCTTATGTGCAAGGTATGCAGCAACCGTTACCTATCTTTGAAGGCGCAAGTTATGCCCATGTGTTTGAAGTAAAGAAGGTTGGATTAACATGGGAGGGCAGCAGTTATAACAGTATTCCAGGTGATCAAGATGATGTCTATGTACAACTCATCATGCGTGATGTGGAAGAAAAACCGATTGACACCCCAGCATTTAAAGATTGGGCCAATAGGTTTTATGCACCCATCAAGAATTTTGCAGAGGTAGAAAAAGTATGACCCCCATTATTTTAAACCCAACCACCACCTTGGATATGACCATGCAAGGTCTTAAACTGATTGAAGCCAGTGCCGGGACAGGTAAAACATTTGCCATTGGTAATCTTTATTTACGTATGATTTTAGAAGGCAAAAGCACCGAACAAATCTTGGTCGTGACCTTCACCAATGCAGCCACGGAAGAATTACGTGGACGTATTCGCACACGCATCCATGCCGCGTTAAGTGATTTGGAATCGAATATGAATGTTTGTAAGGATGAGCTGCTCAAGCTTTGGCACAGCCGTGCTGATGCAGAAGATCTTAAACTCGCCAAACACCGCCTAAAAGTCGCCATGACCAGCATGGATGCCGCCGCAATTTATACCATCCATGCCTTCTGCCAAAAGATGTTGACTGAACACGCTTTTTATTCAGGGCAAGCCTTTGATATTGAGATGTTGACCGATGACAGCATGTTATGGGAAGAAGCACTTAAGGATTGGTGGCGCAATCAAATTGCCGCGATGGATGCGGAAAAATTTACCTGTTTTCAACGTGTTTTCCCCTCCCTTGCTGCGCTGAACCGATTGGAAAAAGGTTTACGACAACCCAGTGTTAAGCTTCGCCCTGATTTAAATGTAGACTTAAAGACGATTGTAAAAGATTTAAGCCAAGCCATGCAAGATTTGGCAAGCCTTTGGCAGCAAGAACGCAATGACATTAAAACAATTCTCTTATCGGGTGTCTTAAAAAAACAGAAGAAAGTTTATAAACAAACGAATATTCCCGACCTATGCACAACATTGGATGACTATTTTGTATGCCCTGATGTTGCAGCCATTCCCGAAGCATTAACGGCTCTACGCTTGAGTGAATTAAAAGAAGCCTTAAAAAAAGGAAAAGATATGGAGGATATTCCTGCATTATTCTTTGTTCGTACGGATGATGTATTAACCAAGGTGGATACATCGCTTAAAGAACTCAAAGCCTCCCTACTTGCCCAAGCCCATCGCTATGCACATAAAAAAATCGCCCGCATTAAACAACAATCAGGGCAACTCGCTTTTGATGATCAACTGGTTCATTTACATGATGCAATCGTCAAAAGTCCTGAATTATGCGATGCGATTCGTGAACGTTTTCCCATTGCTATGATTGATGAGTTTCAAGATACCGATGCCATTCAATATGGTATCTTTCGTCATTTATATCACTATCAAGAAGCCCTGACATTGTTGATGATTGGCGACCCCAAACAAGCCATTTACAGCTTTCGTGGCGGTGATATTTTCACTTATATGCAAGCCAAAGAACATGCCGATAATCATTACACCCTTGATACCAACTGGCGGTCAACACCTGCCATGATTGCCGCCGTCAATCATATCTTTGATCGTCATCATCAACCGTTTCTTTATGATGCCATTCCTTTTTATCCTGTTCAAGTACCTAACAAAAAACACACATTGATGATGCATCAAGGCGAAGAAGTCAAAGCCCTCACCTTATGGGAAGTTCCACGCAAGGCTGATGATAAACCGCTGAATAAAGATATGGGTAGAGCTTTATTGCATGCGTATGTTGCCAATGAAATCGCCACACTGTTGCAGCAAGCGGAACACAAAGAATTATATTTGGGAAAACGTGCCGTACAGGCCAGTGATATTGCTGTTTTGACCCGTGGACATACTGAATCCGCCGCCGTACGCCAAGCATTGCAACAACGCGGCATTGCTGCTGTCACCGCAGGTAAAGCGCATGTCTTTCAAAGCGATGAGGCGAAAGGCTTACGCATCATTTTAAAAGCTATCGTGGAACAAGGCAATGCATCCACCCTTAAAGAAGCGATGAGTAGCTCATTATTGGGCTATCATTATCACTATATTTATGAGCAACTCAACACCGAAAAGACGAACTTTCAGTGGCAAGATACATTCAAAACACTGCATGTTTTATGGGAACAACAAGGCTTTATGGTCATGTTTCAAAGCTTGTTACGCAGCTTACATATCGGTGAACATCTTGTGGCTCAAAATGATGGTGAGCGTCAATTGACCAATCTTTTGCAATTGGCTGAACTTTTGCAACAAGAAGCGCAATCGCGGGTGAGTATGATAAGTTTACTGACGTGGTTTGAAGAACAATGCCAAACAGATGATCATCGTAGTGATGAAGCAAAATTACGTTTGGAAAATGATGGTAATTTGGTGCAAATCAGCACCATTCATGCTGCCAAAGGTTTGGAATATGCGATTGTGTTTGTCCCCTACCTTTGGGATTGTAAGCCACGCAAGCTCAACCATGATCTTTTGCCCTATTATGATGAAAACAAACAACAACACTACCTCGCATTGAATGGCAGTCGTGGGCAATTGGCCATCGCCGAGAAAGAACGTTTGGCGGAAGATATGCGCTTGCTTTATGTCGCACTTACGCGTGCCAGTCATAAGCTATATTTAGCTTGGGGAAGTGTGGGGACAGATGCGCCCAAAAGTGCGCTGGCTTACTTACTTAACCCCTATTCACACAAAGATGAGTCTGAAAACCATCAGCATATTGATATGCAAACACTTTCTCTTGAGCCTGATGCTATGATCGCCTTGAAAAGCCAAAATTCATCAAACCAAGCGCTTAAAATCGAAGGGTTTTCAAGAAAGATTGCGAATGATCGGGGAATCAGCAGCTTTACCAAGCTCACCCGTTCGATCCATCCCCAAATAGTCTTTATCGATAAGCCAGATGACATCCAAGATGTTGTTTTTCAGCTTCCATCCAATCGAAATATGGGTATATGTTTGCATGCACTATTGGAAAACATAGATTTTCAAGCGGATATTCACACACAAACCCATGATTTTCTACAAAAACATGGTGTTCGTTATGGTATTCTTGACCATCAACATGAAACCATCAAACAATGGATGGACGATGTGCTTCACACTGTTTTGCAAGAGGGCTTGTGCTTAAAAGACCTGTCTAAATCACAACGCCTGAATGAATTGCATTTTGATATGTCCTTGAAAAAACTGGATCTGCATCAACTCAACCAAACCTTACAGCAAGCCAGCACCACAGCTTTGCAAGGTTTGATGGGTTCAGATTGCCAAGGCTATCTCACGGGTGAGATTGATTTGGTGTTTGAGCATGATGGGCGTTATTACATTGCCGATTATAAAAGTAATCATTTGGGCTACACCTTGGATGACTATCAACCCCAAGCCTTGCAAGCCAGCATGGTTGCCCACCGTTATGATGTGCAATATTTGATTTATACCGTGGCATTGCATCGATATTTGAAACTGCGCATCCCCAATTATGATTATAAACAACATTTTGGCGGTGTGTATTACTTGTTTTTGCGTGGTATGCGTGCGGAACATGGCTCAAATTACGGTGTTTTTGCCCATAAACCTGAAGCCTCCCTGATTGACACACTGGATCACGATATTTTTGGCAAAGGAGCGAGCCAATGAACCCATCCACACAGGAAAGCATCCGAGAAAATACACACGGACTGGCTCAGATGTTTGCAGATTTTATGGTCGAAATGGCAGAAGAAGACAAGCATGATGTGCTTTATCATACCGCATTTTCCTTATCTAAACAGTATGAACAAGGGCATGTCTGCCTTAATCTCAAACACCTTGCCAATATGCCTTGGGGCGAAGAAAGTGGATTGACACCTGATGTGGCAACATGGCGTGCGTATTTATTACAAACGCCTTGTGTTGGCGAAGCAGGCGAACATACCCCCATGATTTTGGATGGTGATTTGCTTTATTTACAGCGTTTTTGGTCGTATGAAAGCCAAGTCGCTGATGCTCTTTTAGACCGACTTCAAAACCCTGTCACTATTGATGAAAAAGCTTTGAAAGCAGGGCTAAAACGCTTGTTTTTAGACAATCATAAGAAACTGCAAAAGGATGAAGTCGATTGGCAAAAAATCGCAGCGGCTTTGGCTGTTCAGCAACGCTTTGCAGTGATTTCTGGCGGACCTGGCACAGGAAAAACCACATCCTTGGTCAAGGTATTGGCATTGTTACTGGAACAACACGCTGATATGCGTATTCGTTTGGCTGCGCCGACAGGCAAAGCCGCAGCACGCATGATGGACGCTATTCGTTTTGCTAAATCTCATATCAACACAGATAATGATATTCGCCAACGTATTCCTGAAGAAGCATCCACCTTGCACCGCTTGCTTGGCTTTTCACCGCGTGGTTACCGTCACCATCAAGGCAATCCCGTATTGCTGGATTGTTTGGTGATTGATGAAGCTTCCATGGTCGATTTACCGATGATGGCACGCGTTTTGGATGCATTACCACCCCAAGCACGCATTATTTTATTGGGTGATCGGGATCAACTTTCATCCGTGGATGCTGGCAATGTCTTGGGCGACATTACAGGACATGGTAAATCACTCGCCTACAGCCCAAGCATGGCTAAAACACTGGCACAATATACGGATACAGACATCAAGCATATCCCTCAACAATCAGAATCCTCATGTATTCAAGATGGCATTGCCTTACTTCGTAAAAGTTACCGTTTTTCGGGGCTGATTGCTGCATTGGCAGAGCAGATCAACAAGGGCAATAAGGAAGAAGTCTTAAAAATTTTACACGAACCTAGCAAGATTCTGTACTGGAACGCTGAGGGTGAATTAAACAGCATACTTGAAGTAGCAGCCAAACAATACAAACACTACCTTGCTTGTGAAAGTGTCGAAGAAGCATTGGAAAGCTTTGAAAGCTGCCGTGTGTTGTGTGCGGTTCGGCAAGGCAACGAAGGGGTGCAAAGCATCAACAGTGAGATGCAACAACGTTTATTGGGTGATATGAAAGTAGGCCAAGCTGTGCATGGCATGCCCATCATGATTCTCAACAATCATTATGAGCTAGGCTTGTTCAATGGCGATATAGGCTTGATTTGGAAAACAGCTGATGGATTACAAGCATGTTTCCCTGATATATCAGGCGCTGTCCGCACCTTGCCTATCGCGATTTTGCCTGATTATGAACCTTGCTGGGCGATGACTGTGCATAAATCACAAGGTTCAGAGTTTGAACATGTCTTTTTAATCTTGCCTTCGCAAACGGGTGAACATCATGTGTTAAGCCGAGAACTTTTTTATACTGCCACCACACGCAGTAAAAAGAGTTTTCACTTGTATGGTCGTGCTGAAAGCATCGAAGCAGCGGTCAAACGTCGTATTCAGCGCAGTACTGGGTTGGCAAAGCGTTTGGGGTGGTAAATAAGATGATCATATCTACTCTTGATTTTCACGATGTAGATGGTGTATTAGTCTTTAGAAATAAAGAACTTTGTAACAATCAAAGCAAGTGCGATGAAAGATAGAAGTATTCCCAAAATGAAGCGTCTTGTTGCTTTAACATCACGTGCTTCCAATACGTTGATTTCATCACGGCTAATATTTAACAGACTTTCGATATCTTTCAACCTATCACAGTCGTTGGCGCAAGCTTCATAGTATTGATCCCTGCTATCCCTATTTTGTTTTTTGTTGTGTTGGATCCGCTCAGAAATCCCCAAAATTTCTTGCTTCAATTTTGAGTACTCTAAAATTATTGTGGAAACATTGGGTGATTTTGAATAGTCATTTTGAAATGCAGCAATTCTTTCAAGCAAAAATACAATCGCGCTTTCATTCGCATCATAAATAGCTCTTTTGCAATGCCCAACAGCTTTTTTAAGATTTTCATTTGTATTATCGTTCGATGTTGCTTTTACAATATGATAGCCTGCATATAGTGATTCAAGTATTAAACCACCGTCATTCCAGAGTGCTTGTGTCTGGAATCTATCAATAGACCCTCGACACAAGCATTCGAGGGTGACAGCAACATAATGTAGTATTCATACTTAAACGACTATATCGTAGTTCGTTGATACAAGGAATGGTTAATTTTGTATCAAGATGCTCAGATTTCTTTAAATCTTTCTCAGCCTTTTCAAAAAGTCGTGCAATCTCTTCAAGCTCCTTTATCTGTGTCTTACTTAGCAAGAAAATCGTGTTTTGATAGGTTCTCAATTCTAGTATCTATATCTGATCGCGTTGAAAAAAGACCTCTCTGAAGCAGCGCACTTCCACGAGATAGCCTGCTGACAATACCAACAACCATAGCATCCTTGTCGGTTTGTGAGAGTTGACCTGATTTTGGGCTTTTAAATACGCTATAAAATGCGTGTAAATTCACGTTGATCATATCCTTTTGGGTTGTTTAAATATGATGAAAATATGCTGCCATGACCAGCTTACCCCTCAATACTTGGGCAGAAAACTACGCGTTAATTCTTTAAAATATAAGCTTTTTTTGCAACAATATATTGTTTTAAGGATGCAACTAAGCTTTCGACCATTATCCGAATCATCACCCCTCAAGTGCTTGTGCTGGGAGCCATAGCTAGATGCTCAATACAAAATTTCGGGCATGACCGAGTCACTTGATACCCACTCAATCAAGAAGAATCACAACTTAGCAAAGACTTAATTTTATTGTCGGGTCAAGCGTTTGGGGTGGCTATGCACGACATGATTCGTTAAACTTACGCCCATGCGTCAAATAGTTTATGTAGCAGAAATACACGACAATGAAGTGTTGGTTGTCGGTGAACGAGCCTCATCTTGCGGTGGTTGTGCGGGTAAAGCATCGTGTAACACACTGGGTTCATGGAAAGAAGGCTCAGGCAATGGACGCATCCTTTCATTACGCATTCAAAATACCTTGGCAGCGCGTATAAACGATGAAGTTGTGATTGAAGTCGCCGATGGTTTATTGCTAAAAACGGCGTTTCGTTTGTATGCAGTACCGATGATTCTATTTATTTTTTTCGGAGGAATGGCTTGGTTTCAAACCCATAGCGATGTAGTGGCTTCGCTGATAGGTATCCTCACCATATTGGGATATTACGGTTGGATTTGGCAGCAAGGAACCCCCGAAGGCTTTGATGCGACCATGGTTGAATTGACATCCTCCCCATGAATAAATTCAGGAGATTCCCTGTGCCGTTAAGCTGTAAGCGGTTCTTGCTTCATTGTGGTTGCTATTGCATCCACTCCACAAGCTAAGACAGCATGTCCTGCCGCTAAGATATTCAGTGCTGCGTTCTGGTCTGTGTTAGCAGAATGTCCACATTGTTGGCACTTGAATTTGGATTGAGATACACGATTGGCTTTTTCTGTATGCTGGCACTTATGGCATCGTTGGGATGTGTATGCGGCAGGTATATATTCAACCATACCCCCATGCCAACGCTGTTTATATTCAAGCATCGCTGCGAACATGCTCCACCCTGCATCGAGGATGGATTTGTTTAAGCCTGCTTTGGATTTGACATTGGAACCGTGTTTTTCACTGTTTCCTTTCGCAGATTTGGATATACGCGATACACCAAGCTTTTCCATGACAATCATTGCGTGGTTCTTGCTGATGTCAGTGGACGCTTTGTGCAGTGCATCTTTGCGTATATTGGCAATCTTCGCGTGGATGGTTTGAATCTTCTCCTTTTGTTTGTTCCAGTTGTTTGAGAACTTCACCTTGCGAGCAAGCAAACGCCCTGCCCTTGCGAGTTTCTTTTCATATTTCTTAAAAGCCTTTGCGACGATATAGGTTTGACCATCGGAACACGCCGCCATGATGGCAACGCCACGATCAATGCCCACGGCACTGCTTGAGGTGTGAATGGGTTCAGGCACGTCGATTTCACACAAAATGGATACAAACCAGTGCTTTCCGTTTCGTGAAACAGTCGCTGATTTTAGCTTGCCTTCCAAATCACGCGACTTGCGGAATTTTACCCAACCAAGTTTGGGAAATTTCATGCAGTTACCTTCAACGGATATACATTGTGGGAAAAGAAAGGAATCTTTCACACCTTTCTTTTTGAAGCGTGACATACGTTTATTGGGTTGGTTTTTATCGAAACAATCACGCATAGCTCGATCAAACTGTTTAATGATCTGAATAAGTGACTGGCTAGGAGCCATCGTTAAGCCAGCTCATCTCTTCGGATTTCTTCCAAAAGTTGACCATATTCCAATTGAGTTCATGAAACCATAGGATGGGTTTCTTCCGTTCAAGCCTATCTTTGGTTAAGGCAAGGACTTTGTTCCAAACTGCACGGTTATGACCTGCAAACATGACCATATCCGCACGTTGAACTGTACTTGGATCAAGCCTGAATTTATATCCCTTGCGAATCAACATGAGTGTTAATCTACTACAAAACCTTGAATATGCAACGCTCATGCAATCGCTTGCAGCAATTCTCATTATAGAATTTCATGCCATTATTTCGTACGAAATTGACTTGAAAATAGGCTAATTCGCCCTTTTAACCCCTGAATTTCAAAGAATTGAAAGCCCCAAAAGTCAAAATGAGAATTGCTGAATCGCTGAATCGCTGAATCGCTTATATCCCCATAGCTGAAGCTAGGGGCTTTGCGCTATTTTTTGATAAGGTAAGATCCTTTCGTTCATCATCCGAATCGTCACCCCCCAATGCGTGTAGCGGGTATCTATAGTCGTTTAAGTATGAATACTACATTATGTAGCCGTCACCCCCCAATGCGTGTAGTGGGTATCTATAGTCGTTTAAGTATGAATACTACATTATGTTGCCGTCACCCTCGAATGCTTGTGTCGAGGGTCTATTGATAGATTCCAGACACAAGCACTCTGGAATGACGGTGGTTTAATACTTGAATCACTATATTCATAGATCCCCGACACAAGATTTCGGAAATGACGAATAGAGACAGATTTCAGGGATCTTAACCTTTCTTTTTCAACGCTTCCATCATCATATCCCCCAAGTCTTGTGGAAAATAAGGTTTTTGAATAAAGCCTGCCAAACCTTTGCCTGCAAAGCTATTGGTCGCATCTTGTTGATTGTATCCCGAAGAAAGAATCACCACCACATGGGGATCAATACGCCTCAGTTCACGAAAGCAATCTTCTCCATTCATGCGTGGCATGGTCATGTCCAACAAGACTGCGCTGATTTCTGCTTGATGTTCGCGAAACACTGCCACACCCACTTCACCATCTTGTGCTGTTAAAGTTTTAAACCCAAAGGTTTCCAACATCATCGCAGCCGTGCTACGAATCGTTTCTTCATCATCAATCACCAAAATCGTGCCTTGTGCCTCAACTGTCTGTCGCGAGCTTTGAAAATTTTGATCCTCAACTTCTAATTCTGAAAAATCCAGACATGGGAATAAGACTTTGAATGTTGAGCCTTTGGCTAACTCTGAATAGACTTTAATGCCACCCTGATGACCACGAATAATACCCAAGATCGCACTCATTCCCAAACCACGCCCTGTGAATTTTGTGGTAAAAAAAGGATCAAACAAATGCCGTTTGGTGTCATTGCTCATACCACACCCAGTATCCGATACTTCCAAAGCCACATAACGCCCCGGTTTCAAATCACTATCAATATAGGTGGTTGTGATATATTGCTGATCAATATCCACCACCCCAGTATGTAAGGTGATGGTACCGCTATGTTTACCAATGGCTTCCGAAGCATTGATAACCAAGTTCATCACCACTTGTTGCATTTGCGCCACATCAGCTTCAATCGGCATCAACTGTTCAGATAAATCCAAACGAACGACAATATTTTTATCAATGGACACATCCAGTAAGCTCATCATTTCTTGAATCATGTGCGTTAAATTTATTTTCTCGGTAATAAATTTTCCTTTGCCTGAATAGGCTAACATTTGCTTGCATAAAGCCGCAGCTTTTTCGCTGGCGAGTTCCACATTGGTCAACAGCGGTGTCACGGGGGATAAATGATCCACCCGTTGCTTCGCCAAAGCGGCATTGCCTAAAATAGCGGTGAGTAAATTATTAAAATCATGGGCAATACCACCCGCCAATACACCCAAGGATTCGAGTCGTTGAATATGTTCGAGTTTCTCTCGTTCTTCTTTTTCACCTGTAATATCACGCTGAACAGCCGTAAAACCCACAATATGTGTATCTTGATCCAAAATAGGTGAAATCGTTTGATAAACCTCATAAAGTGTTCCATCTTTGTGACAATTGGTAAACTCTGCATGCCACATATCCCCACGCATCAATGTATCCCACATACGTTGATAAAAATCTTTCGACATCTTACCGCTGTTCATGATCCGTGGGTTCTTGCCCAAGAGTTCTTCTTCTGAATAGCCTGATAGCCTCTGAAAAGCGGGGTTGAAATATTCAATCACACCATCCCTATCAGTAATCAACACAGCATCTTTGGATTGATCAATCGCTTCAGTCAAACGTGTTTGCTGTAATTCCATCCTAGTACGCTCGGAAACATCATGCACCGTTGCTAAAAATAAGTTTTGTTGATCCACTTGCATCACATTGATATTTAAGTCAATCTGAAACAATACCTCCGATTTTTTAACCCCCCTCAGATGACGATTTAAACCTTCTTCACCTGCTGAATACGCCAACAATTCATGGCTTAAAGTCTTTTTTTCAGAAGCTTCGAAGAAGCGTGTAAAAGAAGAGCCAATCAAGTCATCTTCTGCATACTCAAACATGCGACATAAAGCAGGATTAACCCGTTGGATGACACCCAAGACATCCACTGTCACCATGCCATCCGATGTCGCATCCAGCACTGCTCGAACCTTTGCCGTTTGTTCATGAACACGACTATCCAACAATTGATTGTTCTCATCCAGAGCTTGTACTGTTTTTAATAACGCCTGTTTTGAAGCTTGAAGATGTTGCGTCATCGTTTGAAATGATTGGCTTAACACACTTAATTCATTGCTTCGATAGGCTAATGAAGGCCAGACGACATCATCTTGACCTGAGGCAATCGCCGCACTTGCCTCCGTCAAGCGTTGCAAGGGTTTGGTGATCCGATACATCACTAAAAACACCACCAAGCCAAGCAGTAGAAGTCCCATAAAAATATAGAACATCAGTGTTTTTCTCAGTTCTTGCCAATATGAAAATGCTTCAGAAGTATCAATTTTTACCACCATGCCCCATTGCAATGCTGGAATATATTGCCATACCGCCAATACATCATTCCCTCGCCCATCTTTTAAAATGGCCTTGCCCGTTTTTCCTTGACTACTCTCTCGAATAGGACGGGAAAATGAGGCATTCAACGGAATGGTACGTTGAAAAGCAGCATCAGGATCATGGCGCAAGGGCGATGCCAATAAAACATGATCCCCCACACGCCTTCCAACCACCACCATTCCTGTTTTTCCCAAACCGACATAATTATTCACTTCATGATAAAAGTTTTGAGTATTTACTTGCAGTCCCACCACGCCTATCACTTGATGCTTAACGATCATCGGTGCCGTGATAAAAAGAGCTGGATCTTGCGAGGGTTCATAATAGGCAAAAGTACTGTTTACGACTTCCAAATTTTTCAATGACTGCCTAAATGCTTTCGCTAAACCTGTGTTTTTATAAGCACCTTTCAATAAGTTTTTGCCAAAATCAGACTCATGTTGAACCGTATAAACAATGGTTCCTTTTTGATCGATGAGAAAGAGATCATAATAGGATCCTTCAAGAAAATATTGAAAATATGCATCATAATGGTGTTGCTTCTCTTGGTAGGATCGTCCATTCACCCCATCTGTATAAAATGCCTTTTCCAACCCCAATAAAGCTTCATGCACTTCTGGAATATGGCTTAATACGCGCACATTCGAACGATCCTTCTCAAGGATATTATAAATCGAACTCGCTTTTTCATCGGCAAGACTTTCCAAGGCACTTAAATACTGTTGCTCAATAACCTTGTTAACATGATCATAAATATACATGCCAAATATTACAGATAATAAAATTAAGGTTAAACTCACCCATGTCATCAATTCAGTAAACAGGCTATGAAAGCGCATGAATTTGGGCAAAAACTTATTCATGAGAGCCACCTTGAACAAGCGGATCTGGAGCTTCCCAGTTCCCCCCCCAGGTTTGATATAAAGCATCCATAAAAGACTTTGCTTTATTTTTCGAAATAAACAATGGATAAGGAATGGGACGAATCAACTGCTTGGAAGACCAGATCACACGAAAATGATGCTTGCCATCAACCTGAACAATACGACCAGTTTTCCAAGCATGCCGTGTTCCATGATCAATGGATACAATACCTTCAGGTGCCACCATACTTTGATGTTTGATAACACGACGAACCGCATTGACATCATCGGTTTGTGCTGATCGCACCGCTTCCGCCCATAAGTGTACAGCAACCCAAGCTGCTTCCATGGGATCACTCACTGGCTTACCCGAACCAAACCTAGCATGGTAACGACCAACAAAATCAGCATTGACGGGATTATCAATACTCTGAAAATAACTCCACGAGGCATAATCCCCTTCAGCATCCCCCCCCAATGATAATAGTTCACTCTCTCCCAAGCTAAATGACATCACGGGTGTATCTTTTGCCTGAATACCAGCCTCTTTCAAGGCATGAAAAAAAGCAATATTGGAGTCACCATTGATGGTGTTAAGAATCACATCAGGATGAAGTTTTTGAATATCGGTAATCACATCCGACATATTGCGATGACCCATAGGAATATAACGCTCACCCACAACATGCCCATGTTTGATCTGAATTTGTTGGCGGATCAACCAATTCGCCATACGGGGGAAAATATAATCCGAGCCCACCAAATAGACACGCGAACCCAAATGTTTTAAGGACCAATCAACCGCAGGGAAAATTTGTTGATTGGGTACAGCACCCAAATAAGCAATGTAATCCGATTGTTCCAATCCTTCATACTGCACAGGGTAAAACAATAAGCTGTGATATTTTTCAACAATTGGCTTCACTGTTTTACGGCTTGAGGATGTCCAGCAGCCAAACAAAGCACTCACCTTTTGATCCACAATCAGATATTTCGCTTCACGAGCAAAAGTGGCGCTATTTGATTCACTATCCACAATGATAGCTTCAACTTGACGACCCAATAAACCACCTTGAGCGTTAATATCTTCTATCGCCAACAAGGTTGCTTCCATCACAGGTCTTTCATTCATTGCCATCGTTCCTGATAAGGAATGCAGCACGCCCACCTTAATCGGAGGCAAAGCCTCTTTATGAAAAAAAAAGAAAAAGGCTACAAAAATCATGATCATCAATAATACCATTTTTTTCATGCGTGACTCCCTATAGCCGTTTAAGTATGGAGCGACCTCTTAAGTCGTCAGCCCCCGAGGCTTGTGTCGGGGGCTAATAAATTCAACATAGATTCCCAATACAAGCCTTTGGGAATGACGGAGAGGAAAGGGTCGGATAAAAAACTACCACCTAGAAATATAGACCATATTTAAGCTTAACACAATCAATAACAGTGCGAACATACGCTTTAATCGCTGTTCATCAAAGCGGTGCGAGCAAGCTACGCCATAAGCCACTGTCCATCGACTCACCGATGAAATAATCACCACCATCGGTACATTGACCAATCCCCACACACCAACGACCCCATCATGGTCATGCGAAAAAAACATATAACCCACTGTTCCCAAGCATGAAATCGGCACACCCAAAGCAGCCGACGTACCAATCGCTTGGCGCATACTCACACCTTGCCATGTCAAAAAAGGTACGGTCATCGTGCCACCACCAATGGCAAGCAAGGCTGACATGCTACCAATACCACTGCCAACACCGAACAAGTGCCATTTTCTCAATAAGTTCCTGTGACCTTGAAATTGAACATTAAAAAACATCTTCCATGCCATATACGCCATAAAGCATGCAAAAAGCCAACTAAGATAACGACCATCCACATGTAACACCAATGCCATGCCCAACAACATGCCACATACCACCCCTGGTAATAATTTTCGCCAAATATCCCAGCGAACACCACCCTTGGCATGGTGTTGGCGCATGCTCACCCATGAAGTCATCACAATGGATGCCATCGACGTCCCCAATGCTAGATGAGTCGCATCATTGGCATACATGCCTTGCCATAAAAATAAAAACGTGAGGCTTGGCACCATCAAAGCCCCGCCACCCAAACCAAACAAACCTGCCGTCAACCCCACACAAGCACCCAAGGGAATACATAGCAGAAGGGCAATGCCATGTGTTATAATGTTATATGGATTGCTTCACCCACACATTTGGCTTTTGCACGCGCAGCATCCGTATCCACATCGCGTGCCAATGCTACTGCCATGCGACGTTTGCCTGATACTTCGGGTTTACCAAACAAACGTATTTGCGTATCAGGTTCTTTCAATGCCGCAGCAAGGTTAGCAAACGTTAATTGTTTGGATTCACCTTCAACCAACACCGCAAAGGATGCTGATGCCCCATGTTGCACAATATTGGCAATGGGTAGCCCCAAAATAGCACGGACATGCAAAGCAAATTCGGATAAATCTTGTGATATTAACGTGACCATACCTGTGTCATGCGGACGAGGGGAGACTTCACTGAAAAACACATCATCGCCCTTGATAAAAAACTCCACGCCAAATAGACCATAACCACCCAATGCTTCTGTAATGGTTTTCGCCATCATTTGCGATGTGGCTAAAGCCGCAGCAGACATGGCTTGTGGCTGCCAAGATTCACGGTAATCACCATCAACTTGCACATGTCCAATCGGCTGACAAAAGCTTGTACCATCGCGATGTCGAACCGTTAATAAGGTGATTTCATAATCAAAATCAACAAAGCCTTCCACAATCACTTTGCCTTTTCCTGCACGCCCACCTTCTTGGGCATAAACCCATGCCTTCTCCATATCATCGCTTGTGTGAATCACCGATTGCCCTTTGCCCGATGAACTCATAATCGGCTTCACCACACAAGGCATACCCACCGATGCAACCGCTTGTTTAAAGGCTTCACTAGTGCCTGCAAATTGATACGGCGATGTGGGTAAGCCACAAGTTTCAGCCGCCAAACGGCGAATGCCTTCACGGTTCATGGTCAAGTGTGTGGCTTTGGCAGAAGGAATGACTGTAAACCCTTCTTGTTCCAGTGCTACAAGCGTATCCGTGGCAATGGCTTCCACTTCGGGTACAATCAAATGTGGTTGTTCTTTTTCCACAATCTCTCGCAGTGCTTCACCATCCAACATATCCACCACATAAGAGCGATGTGCCACCTGCATGGCGGGTGCATCCGCATAACGGTCTGCGGCGATGACTTCGATGCCCAAACGCTGCAATTCAATGGCAACTTCTTTGCCCAATTCACCTGAACCCAACAATAAAACACGGGTGGCTGTGGGTGATAGAGGGGTTCCAATGGATGGTTGTGATAATGGCATGAATGCTCCAAATAACATATATTAAAATTGACATCCTCCCCATGAATAAATTCAGGGGATTCGATTAGCATGATGCTAATGCAGGTTCCTGCTTCATTGTGGTTGCTATTGCATCCACTCCACAGGCTGAAACGGCAATGTCCTGCCGCCATGATTCTAAAATGTTCT
>JAUZQO010000032.1 GCA_030950925.1 Mariprofundaceae bacterium | reverse complement strand
GTGCAGGTTTTGAGTTGGCGGGTGCTGCAAGTTCGTCATTCGTTGCCCCAGAAGCCCCGCCTTTCACCCAAGTATTGATTGATTTGATTCCATCTAACCCTGTGGCGGCTTATGCCGAAGGTAATATGTTACAAATCATCTTTTTCACCATCCTGTTTGCTTCATGTATGTTGATGGTGGGCAAAAAAGCGCAACCTTTGATGGATTTAGCAGAAGTCATGAACAAGGTGATGATGCAAGTGGTCAATGTGGTGATGTTTTTAGCTCCACTTGGTGTATTTGCGCTGATGGCAAAAACCTTTGCTCAGCAAGGCATAGACTTGATTATTCCGATGTTGGGTTATTTTGGCGTGTTGGTTTTAGCTTTAATACTGCATATGACAGGCACACTTATGCTTTTACTGCGTATTTTTGGTAAAGTTAATCCCATTACCTTTCTGAAAAAAATGCAAACTGCTCAAGTCTTTGCTTTTAGTACCTCAAGCTCCAATGCCACTATCCCCGTCACCTTACATACGGTTGAAAAACGTTTGGGTGTGGATGAGTCTATTGCTTCGTTTACCGTACCCTTTGGGGCAACCATCAATATGGACGGCACAGCCATTATGCAAGGTGTTGCCACGGTTTTTATCGCCAATGTGTATGGCATTGATTTGGGTTTAAGTGGTTATTTAACCGTCATTGGCATGTCCGTTTTGGCATCCATTGGTACAGCGGGTGTACCTGGTGTGGGCTTGATTATGTTGGCGATGGTATTCAATCAAGTGGGTTTGCCTGTGGAAGGTATTGCTTTAATTATGGGTGTGGATCGCTTATTGGATATGATTCGTACAGCCGTGAATGTGACGGGTGATGCAGCCATTACCACCATTGTGGCACGCAGTGAAGATAGTATTGATATGGATGTGTTTGAAAACCCTGATGCAGGTCGTGTTCAAGATGTGCATATACCGAAGAAAACATGATTTTTTCAATGAAAAGGATGTGTGATTTTTATGGGTAGATTTAAAACTGTTGACTATTGGCGAGGTGTTTTCAATAGTTCGCGCACTTTGAAATGAAATCTGTTTGAAAAGACTTTATGTCAAAGGGGGCCTTAGCTCAGCTGGGAGAGCGCAACGCTGGCAGCGTTGAGGTCAACGGTTCGATCCCGTTAGGCTCCACCAAACATCTATCGTCGTTTAACCATTGATTTACAATAGATTCCACGATAGAAGCACTTGATTATTTCGATGATTCTTAATTAAGTGCGTAACATCAGTTGTCATAAAAACCGTAAACCTTGTGTTTGCGGTTTTTATATCCTGATGCACTTGAGGATGCCAAGTTAGAAAACCTCCTGAAATGCACATTTTCTTCAAAATTTGTTGTAAACAAAGCTTCTTTACAATCATCACGACGGTATCATGAGAGATACGAGCTAAGTTATTCCTCGCTTCAATCTTGTAAGTTAGCCAGCCTTTTGGGTTTATATGGTTGTTGTCAAAGGAGTTTCCTCCCCATGTTGTTAAAATATCAAAAACACCTTGTTTTATTGATTTTATTGATTGCAAGTTTGGATATGCTGGCTTGGTGGGGTAGTCACGATGTTCTTTTAGCATGGGTGCCTTGGTTCAAAGGCATGACATTTAATACGGCTTTGGGCTTTGTTTGTTTATCGCTGGCTATTTTATTATTTCAATGCAATACAAGATTTTCTAAGTATATCGCATGGCTGTTATTGCTTGTATTGGGCATGTTTGCTTGTTTTTCCTTGGTACAAGATGTGTTCCAAGTGAACCTTGGTTTGGATCAATGGTGGCTGCCTTTGTCTCACGAAAATAATCATATCTATGCAGGTCGTATGTCACCGTTGACGGCGATGGCATTTATGGTTTCTTGTATGATGTTGATGATTCTCATTCAATGGCAACACTTCAAATATGCTAGTATTATCAGTCATACATTGATTTTATCGTTAATTTTACTGGTGTTACAGGGGATAACACTGCAATTTTTTCATGTGAATGCGGATCATACTTGGTCGCATTTAGCCTCGATGTCACCCATGACATCTTTTTCCTTTTTGCTCACGATGTTGGTGGGGTTGGCTCTTTTTCAACAATGTAACCCTAAAACTTCACTGCTGTTATATTCTGGACTTCATTTGATGTATCGTCTTTCATACCCTCAAAAATTCACCTTGATTAGTTTGGTGATGTTGATTCCATTGTTTGTATTTATGGGCATGAAATGGCAAGCCTTGAATGCTTCCATTGAGCATGGCGAAATGGAGCTTAGAGGCATTCAGCATATTGAACAAACCAGTGAGTTGGTGTTGGCGATTTCTGAACATCGTGGCATGAGTCATGCACACTTTTCAAATGCTACTTTATTTCAGCAGGAACTCATAGAAAAAAACATACAAATTGATGAGATTTTGGCTCGCAATAATATCATGGATAAGCTCAATCAAGGTTATATTTCCATCCCAAAATATTGGCATCATGTTTTGGAAATGTGGCATGTGATCAAAGGGAAGAATCTTTATGCAGAGCAATCTTGGTTGTTACATACGAAGATGACTGAAATTCTTAATGATCACCTTCGTTCCATTGGGCGAGAATCCCTATTGAGTTATGATCGTGTCCCTTTACTTCATGACTTGGTGTCATTCCAATTGATGATATTACCAGAACTGGTGGAAGATTTAGGGCAAATGCGTGGGCAAGGTGCGCGCATGCTTGCGTACCCTGTGATACAACAAGAGGATCTATTGAAGGTTGAAAACTTAAAGCATCAAGCACGTTTTCTCTTACATGAAAGTGAAGAAATTTTATCGTATGTTTGGCATCATAAACAGGTTCCACAACTCAACATTGCCTACCAAATATTTCGTCAAAAGACAGAAGCATTTCTTGATCACCATATACAGTCTCCTTTATCAACTAGACAAGGAAACTCTAAAGCTTACTTTCAACAAGGTACGTCTGCTATTCAATCTGTGACAGATTTTAATCAAGTCAGCATGGCATATGTACAACAGCAGTTATCACAACGAACAGCCGATAGTCTCACAGTAAAATATTTGGTTGGGCTAACAGCGTTATGGGTGATGTTGGTGATTTTATATTTGTTTTTTTCCTTTTATCAATCGGTCATGTTGACCATTCAATTGTTGCGTGATGCAGCCATACGCATGCGTAACGGCGAATCCAATATTTTGAGCAAATCTCCTACACACGATGAATTGGGGCAGGTGGTCGAATCCTTTAACAGTATTGGCTATGAGTTGTTACAAATGAGTACGCGCATGCATGCTGTGGTTGAGTGTGCGGTGGATGGCATTGTCACGATTCGGTCATCGGGTGAAATCTATCATATCAATCCAGCAGCGGAGAAAATTTTTGCGTATCAACATGGGGAGGTTTTAGGGCGCAATATTACTATGTTGATGCCTGAAAATTTTCGTAAAAAGCATCAAGATGGTTTGAAACGTTATTTGGAAACGGGAGAACAACGCCTTCTTGGCTGTAGTTTTGAAGTAGAGGGCTTACGAAAAACTAAAGAAAGTTTTCCATTGACGATTAGTATCAATGAGATGCATGTGGGTGCTGAGCGTATGTTTGTTGCCATGATGCGGGATATCAGTGATTTTAAAAAAATGGAACAGCAATTTATCCAAGCTGAAAAAATGGAAGCGATGGGTGAACTTGTGGGTGGCGTGGCGCACCATTTTAACAATATGTTAGCAGCAATTACAGGTAAGGCATATCTCGCCAAACACCGTATTGCCAATAAACCTAAATGGGCATATCAACAACTTGAATCCATTGAAATGATTGTTGAACAAGCGGCGAGTATGATTCAACAGTTGTTGGTATTCTCCAAAAAAGATTTTTTAAAGAAGAAAGTCAATGTATCGCTCAATAAAGTGATTCATGAAGCCTATAGCACCAGTCGAGTGGGTTTGCCTGAAGATATTCATATGTTTTTGGATTTACCCAATGATGATGTGGTGGTCTATGCTGATCGCGAGCAACTTGGTCAAGTGGTTTTACACCTACTCAACAATGCTTCGGATGCGGTGGCTGAACGTGTTGAAAAAAATATCCACCTATCATTAAGCTTGGCAGATTTGGATGCAGACTTTTATCAACGGCATGATGCACTGTTGAAGGAAGGTAAATATGCTTGTTTGACCGTGGAAGATACAGGACATGGCATGGATGGATCGGTGCAAGCACGTATCTTTGATCCCTTTTATAGCACCAAAGAAGTGGGTAAAGGTACTGGGTTAGGGCTTTCATCGGTGCTTGGTAGTGTGCAATCACATGGTGGTGTGATTGAAGTGGTGAGTACGCCCAATGTTGGCACATATTTTTATATATATTTGCCTGTGGTTCAGTTGGCGACATCCCGTTTGAAGCCTTCTCCAATGAGTCAAAGCACCTCAATGAGCCAGCAAGGTATGTTGTTGGTTGTGGATGATGAACCTTTGGTGGTGGAGTCACGACAAGAGGTGCTTGAGGCTTTTGGTTATCAAGTGGTCACAGCAAAAGACGGTCAACAAGGCTTAAAGGTGTTTGAACAGTATCGTGATGAGATTGTGGCGGTGGTGACTGATGTGGTGATGCCCAATATGGATGGTGTTCAAATGATGCATACCATACGGCAGTGTGCGCCAACTTTACCTGCTGTTTTTATTACAGGTTATGATCTGAGCTGTGTAAAACTTTCAAATGAAACACGTGAATATAGTCGGGTTTTATCCAAACCTGTAAAAATTGCAGTATTATCTGAAATCATTCAGACATTATTGGAGGCATAATATTATGGCAGTCAATCATTCCAATGCGAACAATGGCACATATCGAGAAAAAGCATTAAAAATGTACCCTTGGGTATGTGGACGTTGCGCCCGTGATTTTCAGGGTAAAGATTTGAAAATGCTGACCGTACATCATCGCGATCACAATCATAGCAACAACCCTGCGGATGGTAGTAACTGGGAATTACTGTGTGTCTACTGCCATGATAATGAGCATCAAAAATACCTTGAAGCCGATGCCCAAGGTGATATTGAGCATGAAGAACCCCAAGCCGGCACATATAATGCCTTTGCTGGTTTGGCGGCATTGCTTGAGAAGAAAGATTCAGATCATGGATGAATGCCATGCTTGAAATAAAAGGTTTAAGCTTGGCAATTGAAAGCAAAGAAGCTGCAATCATTGCCGTGCAGGATGTGTCTTTGACCATTGCTGCGGGGCGCGTGGTGGGTTTGGTCGGTGAATCGGGATGTGGTAAAACACTGACCGCGCAATCCATCTTGCGTTTGGGTGAATATCAAGGCATTGAACGTGTTCATGGCGATATTTTATGGCATGGTGAATCCGTATTTGACATGTCGGATACACGTTTACGGAAGATGCGCGGCGGACAAGTCGCCATGATTTTTCAAGAACCCATGACAGCCTTGAACCCTGTTTTTTCGATTGGCAGCCAGATGCTGGAAGTGATTCGTCTGCATTTGGGTTTATCCAAAGTCAAGGCAAAAGAACATGCGATTCAATATTTAAACGATGTCGGTTTGGATGAAGGTGAACAACTTTTAAAGCAATATCCTGATGCACTATCGGGTGGTATGCGGCAGCGGGTGTTGATTGCGATGGCAATGTCACTACACCCTGAATATATCATTGCTGATGAACCGACCACGGCACTCGATGTATCGGTGCAAAAACGCATTATTGCCTTGCTTCGCAAGCTTCAACAAGAGAAAAACTTGGGCATGTTGTTGGTCACCCATGATTTCGGCTTGGTGGCCGAAATGTGTGATGATGTGGTGGTCATGTATGCTGGAGAAATGGTGGAATCGGGCAGTGTATTGGATATTTTTGACCATCCAGCCCATCCATATACACAAGCCTTGATGGGCTGTCGCCCTGAAATGGTGAAGGATGGCGAAGCCTTGACCGTGATTGAAGGTCAAGTGCCTGCACCAGGGCAATGGCCCAAGGGTTGTCATTTTTCACCGCGTTGTGCGCGTGCTTCAGATGCTTGCCAAGAAAGCCCCATTGCTATGGACGCTTGGCAACATGGCGAACACCAAGCGCGTTGCATCCATGTTCAGGAGCAAGCATGATGTTACTGGAAGCCAAACATATCAGTAAAATATTTCAAAGCGGTGGTTTGCTAGAAAAAGGACAAGAAAAATTAGCTGTCAATGATGTTTCCTTTCAACTGAAAGCAGGGGAGACCTTGGCGATTGTCGGTGAATCAGGCAGTGGAAAATCCACAGTAGCACGGCTTGTTATGCGCTTGATTGAAGCCTCATACGGTGAAATATTTTGGCAAGGGCAGGATGTAACCACCATGTCACCCCGTCAGCTTCGTCAACACCGTCATCATATTCAAATGGTCTTTCAAGATCCCTTTGCATCGCTCAACCCACGCATGAGAATTTGGGAAAGTGTGGCAGAAGGTTTGCGTGTGCATGCGGCTGAACTCAATAACGCACAACGCCGTGAAAAAGTCGCGGAGATGTTGGAGCGATGTGGTTTAAGTGCCAGCACCATGCAGCGTTACCCCCATCAATTTTCAGGTGGGCAACGGCAACGCATTGGTATTGCACGCGCATTGATGGTTGAACCCAAAGTATTGGTGTTGGATGAGCCTGTATCGGCATTGGATGTATCTGTGCAAGCGCAGATTTTGAATTTGCTGGCAGATATTCAAGCTCAAATGGGTGTGGCTTATCTTTTTATATCCCATGATTTATCGGTGGTGCGGCATATTGCAGATCGTGTGTTGGTTATGTTTCAAGGCAACGTGGTGGAAGAAGGTTTGGCAGCAGCTGTGTTTTCAAACCCTCAACACACATATACACAAGAGCTTTTGGCAGCACGTCCGATTGCTCACCCTTCAGAGCGAAAGGATGTTGTTTAATGCCTAATCTATTGATGGTTGTGATGATGTTATGGATGACATCCTGTAAAACAGTCGATGTGTTGGTTCCTGCAACATACCCACTATTGCATAGTGAAGAGCTTGTGGTGCATGATTTCAAAGGTCCAGAAGGCTCAAGTATGAGTCATTATGTGTTGGCTGATTTACAAAGACACTTGCCTCAGCTTGTATTTTATACCACCACAATGGATGGCTTGCATGGGTCGGCAGTGCATTTAACGGGTCAAGTGGATGTGTTTCATATTGGCAAAGTAAACATTGCTTGGGGCAAATTTAATCAAGAGAAACATGAACAATTTGGCGAAGTGGAGCGACATATTGATATTCAAGTCTTGGTTCAATTGAAAAATCAAAACCAGCAAGTGTTGTGGACACATATTTTTTCAAAGCAAGAAGAACAATCAGAACATTTCTCTTTTTATAGTGAGAAAGCCTATCAATCCTTGGATGGTGAAAGTGATCTTTGGAAAGGGAAAATTTTAAGTGGGATTTCGGATTTAGTGAAGCAAGATAATATGGAAGATCAAGCACAATCCTATTTCCCCAGTATTTCTAGGGTGCGCCAAAAGATGTTATTTGAAATGAGTCAAACCATTGCCCAAAGCTTTTATGACCGTATAGAAAAGCACCTTGAGTTTCGTTAATGAATGACTTGGAACTATGGCAATATATTGCCATAGCATTGTTGTTTTTTTGGACGGGGTTTGTTCGTTCAGGGTTAGGTTTTGGTGGTGCTGCCTTGGGTTTGCCGCCCATGCTACTGATTATTGATGACCCGTTGGTTTGGTTGCCTTTGATTGGGGTTCACTTACTTTTCTTTAGTTCATGGACGGTCGGTAAACGCTTGCACCAAGTGGACTGGGGGTTTGTGCGACATGCCAGTTGGGTGATGGCAATACCGATGGGCTTGGGTGTATTTGGTTTGTTGACCCTTCCCTCGCAATGGTTGGTGTGGTTTGTATATGGTATTACCTTCTTTTATGGCACATGTTTTATCCTCAAATATGATATGAAAAGCCCCAATATTTGGGTCGATCGTTTGCTTTTGGTGCTGGGTGGTTATGTGGCAGGGGTTTCACTCATGGGCGCACCATTGATTGCGGCAGTAGCGATGCAGAGAGTGGATAAAACCGTGCTACGCAACACCTTGTTTGTACTTTGGTTTGTGTTGGTGGTCATTAAATTATCGGTATTGACCATGGCAGGTGTAAATTTTTGGTGGATGATTCACCTTTGGATTTTACCTTGTGCGATTGCTGGTCACTTTTTGGGGTTGCGTTTGCATGAATATTTAATAGCTGGTGATGGGGTGTTATTTAAACAGGGATTGGGAGCTGCTTTGGTGGTGATTAGCATGCTTGGTCTCATCTAAGTATTTATGAAATGATCACTGCATGAAGGCTTGCGCCTTGTTTTCCGATAGCTGTAGATTGAATGTAAATATGGTGCTATTGCGTTGATTCACTATAGTCATCAATATTTGCTATTATGGTGGGTAAGATATTGATTCAACAAGTAAAACAAGATTTTGCATCGGATGCTTCATTGGCGATGAATTTGAAAGGCTATACGCATCGAGAAGAGCAAGTGAAACTGGCGGCTGAAATTGCTGAAAATTTTGAGCAAGGCACGATATTGTTGGCGGAAGCTGAAACAGGAACAGGTAAAACCTTAGCTTATCTTGTGCCTGCGTTGCGTTTGGATGGTAAAGTTTTGATTTCCACGCATACACGTTCCCTACAAAATCAATTGATGTACCGTGATATTCCTGCTGTGATGAAGGCGATGGGCGTGTATCGGAAGGTCGCGTTGCTGAAAGGGCGCAGCAATTATGTATGTCCTTCTCGCTTGAAGATCAACCTTGCCAGTGCTGTGTTGGAACGTTGGCAGCAGAAATCCATGTTACGGGTGATGAAATGGTCAGAGAAAAGTATAGATGGGGATTTATCAGGCTTACCTTTTGATGTGTTTGAAAAAGGCATTGGGGCTTTGATAACTGCCACAGCCGAGCAATGTACAGGGTCAAAATGTGCAGAGTTTAAAAAATGTCCATTGATGAAAGCACGCGAAAAAGCCATGCAAGCAGATATTGTGGTGTCCAATCATGCTTTATTGTTGGCGGATGCAGCCTTAAAATCGGGTGATTTTGGTGAAATTTTACCGCAATTCGATGCTTATATTTTGGATGAAGCGCATAGCTTGCCTGATGTGGCATCCCAGCATTTTGGTGTGCAATTGGGGCGTATGCGTTTGATTCATTGGTTGAACGATTTCCAAACTCTCTTGGATGAGTTGGGTGATGAAGAAGCCTTGGGCAAAGAGGCCTTGGAAGCAGGACGTACACTGTTGGTATCATGGGCTGTATCTAAAATGACAAAAATCCGTGAAAATTGGCAAGTTTTGCTGGATTTGGCAGGCAGTCGGGCTGAACGTTCCGAAGGTGTCGCCAAATTATTCGAACGTGCAGAAGTATTGCGTGCGGATATGGATACCATCATTGAACCACCCAAAGGCTTTGTGATGTGGCATGATGGTGAAGGGGAGTACTTGCGATATTGGGTTGCTCCTGTTGAAACAGGTCCTGTTTTGAAAGAACATGTATGGGATTTACCAGCGGCTTTTGTCTTGTTATCAGCAACGTTACGGGTATCTGGGAAGTTTGATTATGCGCGTGAACGTTTGGGTTTAAAAGATGCACAAGAAGTCTTTCATCCATCGCCGTTTCATTATGAAGAACAAGCTCTGACCTATTTACCCCGTCATTTGCCTGATCCACGCAGTGATGCAGGTAAACAAGCACAATTGGATGATATGGTAAGACTTCTTAAGGCCTCACAAGGGCGTGCTTTTGTGTTGTTTACCGCATGGTCAGCACTCAATTATATGGGGCAAGAACTGAGTGATCAACTGGATTACCCTGTGCTGATTCAAGGTAAAAGTGGTAGTCGTGATGCTATTTTAGAAAAATTTCGAAAAGATACCCATTCAATACTTTGTGGGACACGTAGTTTCTGGGAAGGGGTGGATGTGCCTGGTGAGACCTTATCGTTGGTGATTGTGGATAAAGTTCCCTTTACATCGCCCAATGATCCTTTGTTAAAAGCACGTATTACACGTTGCGAAGAGAAGGGGGGTAATGGCTTCATGGACATTCAATTGGCTGAAGCTATTGCTGTGTTACGACAAGGGGTGGGGCGTTTGATTCGTTCCAATGATGATCGGGGTGTGATGGCAATTTTGGATTCTCGCCTTTATCATAAAGCTTATGGACGAGAGGTCGCATACAACCTTCCTCCTGCGCGCATTGTTGATGATATAGCGGAAGTGAAGAAATTCTTTGATGCGGAATAATATATAAAATAAAAGGCTCCCATCGGGGGATGAAAGCCTTAGGAAATTGTAGTGGGCAGGAAGGATGAGGCTTTAGGGTTGTTTAAAAAACAAACTTACGTGTGACAGGCAATTCTTCCATATCCTGTAACAAGGTTTCACAGATGCCTGTTTCGACCCATGTGTTACCTTGACGTTGAAAGTGGGTTAAGGTGACGACGGAGTTCTCACCGATGAATGCAATGAGTTGCCCACCCTCTGCGACCATGCCTTTGATGTGTTCGGGAATATCTTGAAGTGCAGCGCCTAAAATAATGACGTCATAAGTACTGGCAATACCATCCTGGGCTTGCATCATTTTTTCATGCATGGCATTGATATGAATCACATTGACATGGTCGATACCATGCGCAGCAATATTTTCACGCGCTTGTTTTACCAAAGGCTCATGCAACTCGCAACTGGTGACATTATCAGCATGCATGGCCAACAGTGTGGTTAAATAACCTGTACCTGTACCCACTTCTAAAATACGTTCATGACCTTGCAAGTCAAGTTGATGCATGATGTGTGCTTCTTGCAATGGGCTAAACATTTCTTGCCCACAATCAACAGGTACATGCCCCTCCATATATGCCAAGCTACGCGCATCTTGTGGTACATAATCTTCGCGCGGCATGGTTTCTAGTACGTCCAATAATTCAGGATTCAAAATTTTACAGCAGCGAATTTGATATTCGACCATGTTGTGGCGTGCGATTTCGAGTGTTCCAGATTCAGACATGTGTATTCCCCTTCCCTTAATATTCAAATCCTATTGAATGTATAGCATAGGCGTAAACCGCAAACAATCTGCGAAAGTATTCTCGTATTGCAAGCGGATATTTAACGCTTATGTATGGTGAATGATGTGGTTCTAACTATTGTGCTGTGGGTCGTGGTAAAATAAAATGACGAACCACGTGTTTCTTCTTACTCATGCTTCCCACTGTTACCACAACCTTACCATCCATGCTGATTTCCAAAGCTTGCGGTTTTCCACAGGTGACAGATAGGATTTTTTTACTTGTCAATTTCAAGCTTTCCCCTTGTTTTAATAGTGCTTCGCGCAAAGGTTTACCTTCTTTACCTTGTTGGTAAACTTGTAACCAAACATCATCACTGCGTGCTGTGAAAAGATAAGTATGTTGCATCAGATCTGTTTTTTTTGGGGTTAATTGTGTGCTTAAACCAGTTTGCAATGCCTTCGGTGCTTGTTTGGCTGCGTGTGGGGTTTCTTTGTCTTTTCTTGTTTTGATAACAGGTTTTTCGGTTAAGTCTTTGTCTACCCTGTTGTTTACGATATTTATACTGCCTGCTGTTTCTTCTTCATTGCCTTGTTGAGCGGTGGGTTGGGGGATTTTAGGCTGCTCTGGTATCGTGTTATCTGACTCCTTTTCGGTGATGTTATGCGCAGTTTTTTGCATTATTTCAGAAGGAAGCGGGCTGGATGTTTGTTGGCGAAGCACATTAAATACAATAAACAAAACAACGAGTGCAACAAGGCTGATAATCATCCATTTACGGCTGGGAGAAATGGCAGGATCAGGGAAAGTAACGGGTTTACTGAGGGTATAATCATTGGATTTGAGTTTTTCAATAAATACTGTGACATCACATTTTAGATATTTGGCATATTGGCGTAAAAAACCCAATGCATAGACTTCACCAGGCATGGCAGACCAATCACCTGACTCCAAAGCTTGTAAATACTGGATGCGAATATTGAGTTCTTTTTCCACATCGCGCATTGAAATAGAGCAGTCAAAACGTTTATTTTTCAGTATTTCAGCGACAAGGTGAAGTGTATCTTGCCGTGTTTCAATATGCTTTTCTTGTGTTGTTTCGTGGATGATTTTTTCTGTCATAATATATGTCCCAATCGAATCATTTCATCATTGGCCCAAGCACGATTTAACGGATTCTTCTCTTTTTCAATATAGTTGGCTAAAAATTGTCGGGCTGTCGCAGGTTGGTGTTGTTGAAGCAGTATCGGAATCAAGCCTTCCAAGGCAGGACGGTTGTTAGGATTTTTGTCCAACATGCTTTCATACAAGGCTTGGGCATAATTGAAACGTTGGGCATGCACATAAGCAGCGGCTTCGCGAAGTTTTGATGTGTTTTGTGCAGGATTGATAAGGCTGGCTTTTCGATACGATGCAATCGCATCGGTGAAGCGTTTTTGACCCAACAAAGCATCCCCCAAGTTGATAAGGGTAAGGTCTTGCTTTTGATAGCGAGGGTCTTGCAATGCAATACGAAGGTGAACTTCCGCTTCGTTATAACGTTTGAGTCCAACCAATAGACTGCCATAGTTGGTTTCGGTTGATGCACGGCTATGCACGGCCAATGATTTTTTATACAATAATTCTGCTTTGATATTGTCACCACGCGCTCGCCAAGCATAGGCTAGGGCATCCAAGACATCGGGTTGTTTGGGTAAAATATCATTGGAACGCATCAATTCTTCAAATGCTTTGGGAAGGTTACCGCCATACAATGCATTGATGCCCAATTGAAAATGAATTTTGGCACTTTTTACAGTTTTTTCAGGGCTAAGGTGATGTCCGCTGCTTTGGCAAGCTGTCATACTTAACAAGAGAAATAGCATGAAGAAATACATCAATCGCATCATAAAAACCTTTTGACCAGCGCATGGATGGGGAGAATATCAGCATCATCACAAGCCTTTAAATCTGCAAAAATGCCATGCTGCAAGGCACTTTGGCATTCACATGTGCTATGATGATTCGCCTGTTGAAAAAAATGAGCCAGCATCGTTTGTGCTTTATGGACATTGGCTTGCATGACTTCAATCACCGAGGAGACGGAGACATCCTCCTCATCTTGATGCCAGCAATCATAATCGGTACACATGGCAACAGTAGCGTAGCAAATTTCTGCTTCACGGGCGAGTTTGGCTTCAGGCATATTGGTCATGCCGATAATGTCCATACCCCATTGACGATAAAGCTCAGATTCAGCACGGGTAGAAAATTGGGGACCTTGCATCACCAAATAAGTACCTTGTGTATGCGTAGTAATCGCAGCGCTTTGACATGCTTGTTGTAATGGTGCTTGCATATTGGCGCAGGTTGGGGCTGCCATGGAAACATGTGCGACCACGGGACCATCAAAGAAAGTTTTTTCTCGGTCACTGGTGCGATCCACAAATTGATCGACCAAAATAAAATCACCTGGGGCAATATCTTCACGCAATGAGCCGACCGCAGAAATCGAAATAATACGAGAAACGCCCATGAGTTTCATCGCATAGATATTGGCGCGGTAGTTGATGTTATGGGGTGGAATGCCGTGGCGTTCACCATGTCGTGGTAGGAATACTATTTCCTGATCATGGCATCGAGCCAACATCAAAGGTGCAGAAGGTTTCCCCCAAGGGGTATCAAGATCAAAGTGTTCGATGATGTCTAAACCCTCAATATGATACAAGCCGCTACCGCCGATGATGCCTGTGCGTGGTGTTGACATGTTAAAACCCTCCCAAGTTTTGATGCTGTGTGATTATGAAATGATTGCTTTTGATGATTTGAGCTGACCGCAGGCAGCCATAATATCTTGTCCACGCGAGCGCCTGACAGTTGCACGAATTCCTTTTGAAATCAAGGCTTTTGCAAAGCTGTTCATGCGTTCGGTGGGTGTGCCTGAATAAGGGCTATTTGGATAAGGGTTAAAGCGAATGAGGTTGATACGTTCGCGCTCGGGGTTAATAAAGTTGAGTAAGGCTTGGATGTCTTCATCGCGATCATTGATGTCATCGAGTAACAGATATTCTAAGGTAATATGTCGTTGATGGGCAAGTGGATAGGCATTGAGGCAATCGCGCAAGACTTCCAACGGATATTTGATATTGATAGGCACCAAAATATCCCGTTCAGCATTGATGGCTGAATGCAATGAAACCGCCAAATTAACGGGGTATTCTTCACCCAAATGCTTGATTTGTGGTGTAAGACCCGATGTTGAAACGGTGATACGACGGCGTGATAAGTGAAGACCTTCTTCGGACATCAACATTGCCAAACTTTGGTGAACCCCTGCTTCATTGGCCATCGGCTCACCCATCCCCATATAAACAAGGTGCGTCACATGGTTGTGTAAACCTTCTTGCATGGGGTTTTGTCTTAAATCTTCTTTGACAGCCAACACTTGGGCGATGATTTCACCCGCAGTGAGGTTGGCTTCAAATTTTTGTGTGCCTGTATGACAAAATGGACAATCCAAGACACAGCCTACTTGTGAGGAGAGACATACAGTGCCACGTTCTTGTTCAGGAATGAGTACAGTTTCAATGCTTTTGCCACTTTTGAGTGTAAACAAGTATTTTCGCGTACCATCTTCAGAGCATTGTTTATCGGTGAGTGAAATAGGTTGGCAACACAGTTTGTCATTGACTAATTCACGTATGTTTTTGGGTATATTCCCCATATTATCAGGATTAAGTACACCCTTGTTGCGCCATTGAATGATTTGTTTGGCTCGAAATTTGGGTAAGCCCGATGCTGTGATAAAGCCTTGAAGGTCATGTAATGTGATGGATGGAAGTTGTGGCAAGGATGTCGACATGGCACGCATGGTAACTTTTTTCCCATCAATCTTCACTTTCTTATGTCACTGATCTTAGGTATACCATGGATTACAGCTTATCATCACTGATGTTACGCACACCCTCATCACCGCTTAGCTTGCTCTCAAGCATGGCAACTTTTAGCTTTGGGCTATGTCAAAAACCTCTCCTATTTATATTGATACCCATGAACAACTCGAAGCTGCCTACCCAAACATGAAACGTTGCAAAGTTTTGGCTGTGGATACTGAATTTCATCGAGAAACTACGTATTATCCTGAGTTTGCCTTGTTACAAATCTATGGGCATGGTCAATGTTGGATTGTTGACCCTATTGCGCTGAAAGATTTGAATTTGGTATGGGATGTTTTGTGTGATGAAAATATTCTCAAAGTTTTCCATGCAGGTCGACAAGATTTAGAAATTATTCTCAAAGAATCTGGTCAACTTCCATTGCCATTGTTTGACACCCAAGTCGCTGCGGCATTGTTGGGTTTGGGACAACAGGTTGGTTTTGGCAATCTTGTCCAACGACTTTTAAAAAAGGAACTGGCAAAACAAGAGTCATTTAGTGATTGGATAGCGCGCCCACTGCGTGCCAAACAAATTGAATATGCTGCCGATGATGTTATTTGGTTGATGCCCATTTATCAGTTTTTATACGATGGCTTGGAAGCACGTGGTCGTTTATCGTGGCTGGATGAAGAGCAAAGTAAACTGTGTAGCCTTGAAACCTATCAAGAAAACCCTGAAAGTTTGATGTGGCGTGTCAAAGGGGCGAATAAGCTGAAAGGTTTATCATTGGTTCGCCTGCGTGCTTTGGCTGTTTGGCGTGAGAAACAGGCTCAAAAACGTAACATTCCGCGTCGTAGGATGATTGCGGATGAACCCCTTTTAGAAATGGCACGTCGTGATATATTAAATATGGAGATATTATCCTCTATTCGAGGTGCAAGCCAAGGTTTTGTCCGCCGTTTTGGATCCGATATTTTAAAAATTCATGAAGGTTGTCAGCAGATACCTGAAAGCAATTGGCCTAAAGTATCCAAGCGCACCCACCGCACCACAGGGACAGACCTGCGTTTGGAATTGTTGGATACATTGTTGCGCTTAAAGGCGGAAGAAGGCGATATTTCAGCCACTATTTTAAGTAGTAAAGCGGATTTATCTGAGCTGGCATCATGGGGTAAGCAATGTGCAGGTGATGAACCTGATGTCCCTTGTTTGCATGGCTGGCGGCGTGATTTGGTGGGACATGATTTGCTGGAACTGCTGCGTGGAAACATTGCTTTGTCTATCAACCCCAAAACAGGCAACCCATTGATTGAAACGCGAAGTATATCATGAAATTGATCTTCTCTATTGATGCTTTATCACCGGCCGCAGATAAAGCTTGGCGCTTACAAACAAACGATACATGGCGTGTGGCGAAATATTCAGAACCCCTGAAAAACAGTGATATGCAAGTGTTAAAGCCCACTATTGCAGAGGCTTGGGTGGGTCGACGTATGAAAAAAGATGATGATTTAGGCTTGGTTGCCCAGCAAAAAACGGGAATCTTTGATTTCTTTAGTCGATCTATCTACACCCATGCCGTCATGCACCGACTTTCTAATGCTCCCATACCTGATCAACATCAGATGGTTGAAGTGGTTGCAAGCTTAACCATAGGTATCGCGTGGTTACTCTATCTTAATCCCGCAGGTCAATTCACAGCCTTGGATAGCAATAAGGCAAAAATTATCGGGAATTTGGACATTGCAGTGCGGGGTGAAATTGCTTCCAGCGAACATTATATTGGTTCATTGGCAAGTGAGAATGATGCGCTTATGGAGACCACATACCGTCAGTTTCTTGAAGCTTGGTTGGAACATTTGAATACATCTAAAATGTCATTGTTTGTTCCTGATGTTGAAAAATTAAGTGAGAAAGATGATGTATTGGCTCAAATTCAACAATGGCAGCATGAGTAGTCTCTCTCATAAATTACGTTACTACACGATGATGGAGGAAATTGGTCGTGGTGGTACGGGTGTGGTGTATCGCGCGCAACATCAAAAAACTGGGCATCAAGTTGCCATTAAATTACTGCATGATGATTTAACGGAAGATGAGCAACAGGTGGAGCGATTTTATCGGGAAGCACGCATTCATGAGAAAATTCGACACCCCAACATCTTGAAATTTATTGGTTTGTATAAATCCGAACAGACCTTAGCCATTGTCATGGAGCTGTTAGAGGGCTGTTCTTTAAACCAATATTTTCAACATCATGGTGCTTTGTCGACGGGTGAACTATTGACTGTTATGAATGCCTTGATTCAAGGTTTGGATGTTGCACATGCCCAATGTATTACCCATCGAGATATTAAACCGACCAATATTTTTCTTTGTAATGATGGCACTATTAAAATCATGGATTTTGGTCTTGCCAAAGGCAAGCAAAGCAATGATGACATTACCAAAACAGGCATGAACCCTGTCGGTAGTTATTATTATATGCCACCAGAACAAATTATGGGTCAAAAAATTGATGCCCGTACAGATCTTTATGCTCTGGGTATCACCTTGTTTCAGCTGGCAACAGGTCAACTTCCCTTTGAGGCAAAAGCAGGGGGCGCATTTGAAATTATGGAAAAACAAGTGCGTCATCGTCCGCCTGAATTGGAGAGTATCAATCCTAACGTTGATTTACATCTCGCTGAAATCATTTTGAAACTTTTAGAAAAAAAACCCACACAACGCTTTCAACATTGCCGTGAACTTGCAGAGGCACTGCGCGGTTGGGGTGTTAAAAAAACATTATCACTGCAAGGTTCTCAGAAAATTGATAAGTTTTCCGATTTACACCATCATAACGAAAAAATTTCCTCTCATGTCTCTGATATTTTTAAAGCGAAACAGGCCAAGGTCGAGGAAAATGTACCCCATGACACATTGTTATGGCTGTTTCAACACGATTCACCGCTTGCCAGCTCCCCTCCCCCTTTGGATTTAACATCGCCACAACCCATGACCCGAGATACCTTGGAATATTTGCGTACCCATATTGGCAGTCTGCCTCCCCTGCCCAATATTTGGCACCAAGTGCAGAAAATCCTTAACCATCCTGACTCATCCGCATCCGATTTGGCAAAGTGTATTGAACAAGATCCTGTATTGACGGCACATGTCTTGAAAGTTTGTAATTCCGCTGCTTATAAGGCTCCAAAAAGTCCATGTATTACACGGGTGGCTTTAGCCTTAACACGTTTGGGGATGGATGTAGCACACGATATTATTTTAAAAGAAGTGATGCCAAAATTTGGGAATTTACGGCAACATCATGAAGTTCAGGCTCTTTATTTTCATGCGCAATGCACAGCTTCTTTGGCACGAATTTTAGCGGACTATAGTCATGTTCTTGAACGTCACACGGCAACCTTATTTGCGATGCTACATGACATTGGCAAGCAAGTTATTTTACATATTGAACCTGATGACAAATTAAATGTGTTGAAAGAAAGAATTCAACAGGGAGAAGCCAGTTTAAAAGTCGAATGGGATGTGTTGGGTTATACACATATTGATGCTGGCATGATGCTGGCTTTGCATTGGAAATTACCCCGTAGTATTCACCGTTTTATTTATTTCCATCATCACCCGTGTTGGCATGCGATGGAAACATGGCCCAAAGATATTCAACCTGCCATTATGTTGGTGCATGCAACCCATATTCTGTTGGCAGGAGTTGTCCCTATGATGAAATCACCCTCGATTTGGCAAGCAAACAAGCGGACACATGTACTCGAGAGCAAGAAAATGTTGCAAACACCGCTTCATTTACCGCTCAAAGATGTGAAATTTTATCATCAAATGGAGCAAGAGGTATTGCGTATCGCTCAGTTATATCAGACGTTATTTGAGGTTGAAGACGATGCATGAAATGCACCATATGGAATCTTTTTTACCCGCTGAAACTGTGGCGATGATCAAAAAATATGGTGAGAATTTGCCTGATGACTTCGCCATTGAAGAATCAATGACTATTTTATTCAGTGATATGCGTGGTTTTACGGAGCTGGCAGAATCGTATGGCGCACGGGAAGTCTATGCGACCATCAATGCTAGCTTACATATTCAAACTGAAATCATCACCAAGCATGGTGGAAGTATCAATAAATTTTTGGGTGATGGCTTGTTGGCATGTTTTTCAGGTGAACAACGGGGCGAACAAGCACTGTTATGTATGGTGGAATTGATGCGTGAATTGTCCGCACGAGAAAAAATATCGGTTCATCTCCCCTGCCGTGTGGGTTTTGGTATGCATGATGGTCGTGTGCTTTTGGGTCTTTTGGGCGATCAACATCGTAAAGAATTCACGGTCATTGGTGATGTTGCCAACACAGCCGCACGCCTGTGTGGCATAGCGCAACCCTTTCAAGGCTTGGTGACAGAGGCTTGTATGCAGATTATTCCCAATGCTTTGAGTGATCAATATTGCCGATATTTGAATGCGATTTATCTTAAAGGTAAGCGTGATGGTATGAATGTTTTTTATGTTGATACTTTAATGGCTGAATGATGACAGGTAGTTTTCTGAAAAGTGCATTGCCTTTTGCGAGTCTGTCGAACTTGCGTCTAACTGACTGTAAAAATGGGTATTGGCTGTTTTTTGCCTTTCATTTTGTTAAATAACGGGGCGGACTCAAAGTATAAGTGCAACAGCGATTGAGGTTAAATTGCTGGCATGGGAAAATACTATACACACTTAACGATTGAAGAGAGAAGTTTGATACAAGTGAGTTTGGAACTGGGTCAATCACCAGCTGATATATAGTGATTCAAGTATTAAACCACCGTCATTCCAGAGTGCTTGTGTCTGGAATCTATCAATAGACCCTCGACACAAGCATTCGAGGGTGACAGCAACATAATGTAGTATTCATACTTAAACGACTATAGCAGGAAAGCTGAACCGTCCACGAAGCTGTATCAGTCGCGAGCTTGTACGCAATGGCTGGAAGAATCCTTCCATACAACCACGTTCACGAGGTCGCCCAGATATCGCTGGTGGCTACCCGTTCAATAGAGGCTAGCCAACGCGCTAAAGATAAGCTCACGCAAGCTCGTAACCCCAAGCGACTGATTGAGGGGAATATGC
>JAUZQO010000031.1 GCA_030950925.1 Mariprofundaceae bacterium | reverse complement strand
TTCCAGTAGTTGAAGAAGTTTTTCATCGCCTGTTTCAGGCAACAATGTCTTGGCACGATTGGCATACTCTTGCGCACGTTGCATGGCATATTTAGCACCTTGAAGATGTTGCACCCGTTCTCGAACCCATGCTTTATCATCACCTTCATAACAGCCATCACGCTCTGCAATCGCTGCCACACGTTCTGCCAAGCTTAAATCTTGATGCATCGCGTGAATCAATGGTAAGGTAATTTTACCTTCTTCCAAGTCATGACCCACAGGCTTGCCTGCTGCTTCATCATCGGAGACATAATCCATCGCATCATCCATCAATTGAAAAGCAACGCCCAAACACATGCCATATTCGGCCATATTGCGAATCATCACGTCATCTTGACCCGTCACATGTGCGCCAACTTCTGCGGCGGCCGCAAACAACACCGCTGTTTTACGCTCAATGACTTCCAAGCATTCCGCTTCTGTCATCTGCAAATGAAAAGTTCGTGATAGCTGCAATACTTCCCCTTCAGCCAAAGCATTGGTGACGTTTGACATCAACGAAAGCATCGCCATATCACCATCAGCCACCATCATCTGAAAAGCCCGTGAAAATAAATAATCTCCCACCAAAACGCTGGCTTGATTACCCCAGACACCATTGGCAGATGGGCTACCACGCCGTTGATCCGATGAATCCACCACATCATCATGTAACAATGATGCCGTATGAATAAACTCTACAACGACTGACATGGAAATTTGGCGGTCACCTTGGTAGTCAAAAAGTTTGGCAATCAACAAACACAACAACGGGCGTAAGCGCTTTCCACCACTGCCAACAATATAATGACCAATGGCTGGAATCATCATAATATCTGATTTTAAATTTTCATGAATGCAGGCAGTGACCTTCACCATATCGCTTTGGCATAAGGCAATGGCTTGATTCAAAGGATTTTCGGTAGGTTTTTCTAGCATTTCGGCAATGTAAAGTGCCACAAAGAAGCGTCAAGGAGCAATATCAACCACTGCCGCTTTCATTTTTTTCATGGCTCGACTTTCCAACTGGCGCACTCGCTCAATGGAAATACCCAACGCTTCAGATAAATCTTTGAGTGTTGCAGGCTCTTCACTCAAATGACGCTGCTTCACAATATAGCGGTCACGCGGTGATAGCACCGCCATCACGGCTGCCAATTGATTTTTCTGATGTTCATGCCAATTCGACGCCGCCACCAACTCTTCAGGAGAAGCTTCGGTGGATGCCAAGTCATCCAACATTGTCTGCCCTTCGACTTCAACATCCAAGGATACATCTCTTTGCAAGAATGCAGCCGCTGTCTCTTGGTATGCTTGCCCACTGATGCCATATTCCGCACCAACTTCATCAGCCTTGCGACCATCCACCGCAGCAATCGCATTTTTTGCTTTTTGTAGACCTGCAAAAATACGCCGTTGTAACTTGTTGGTTCCAAGCTTCACAATGCTCCAAGAACGTAAAATAAAATCATGGATAGAGGCACGAATCCACCACGATGCATAGGTCATCAAACGAAAGCCTTTTTCAGGATCAAAGCGTTTAACGGCATGCATTAAGCCCAGCGTACCTTCTTGAATCAAATCGCCTTCTAGCAAGCCAAAATGCCTATATTCACGCGCAATCGCCGCCACACCATACAAGTTTGCCACAACCAATTCACGCGCAGCCACACGATCTTTATGTTCATGCCAACGGCGTGATAAATTCGCTTCTTCTTCGCGTGATAATTTCGATGTTTGTTTTATATCACGATAAAATAGTGAAAGACTCGATAAATCTGTTACGCCTACAGCAGCCATCATCAACCTCCAAAGAAAAAAGTATCGCTATCATAATCATACAACATTAAAAGCAACTAATTTCATCATGATGACATTTTAAACCCATCGCTTTTTAGCTTATATGACGACATTTTTCGCTAAATTTCAAGCAATGTAGTTGTGAGGCCGAGCGCACTTCCAAACATGGTAACAACTTGGATTCAAAGCCAAATGCACGGCAGCCATGCGGAAAGTTTGGCTTCCACGTGATAAAATAATGTTCACAACGCCGACATTCCAAACACTTCGAATCTTTTTTCATGGCTTACGAATCAATATCCACTTGCAGCATACCTTTATGTACACGTACAGGAAATGTTTCGATATCTTCGAAAGCAGGTGGCGTTAGGGCTTCGCCTGTTTTGATACAAAAGCGTGCGCCATGTCTTGGGCAAATAATCTCATCACCCTCACAAACACCCTGTGCAATATCGCCACCATCGTGAGAGCAACGATCTTCAATAGCAAAATAACCATCTAACCTATGAAAAATTAAAATTTCACCCGCATCACTTTGAATCACCTTGCGCTCTCCCGCTGGAAAAGCCGCCGCTTCAACAACATCAATCCATTCAGCCATCAGAACATCCCCAATTGCAATTTGGCTTCATCTGTCATCAAAGCCCTGTCCCACGGTGGTTCAAAGGTTAAATCAACATTCACTTCTGTCACATTCTCGACATCCAAGATTTTAGCACGTACATCATCGACAATAAAAGGCCCCATGCCACAACCCGGAGCGGTCAGTGTCATGGTGATTTCTACAGCATTACCCCCATCATCGGTATCCACCGCATGCACATCATAGACCAAACCCAAATCCACAATATTCACAGGAATTTCAGGGTCAAAGACGGTTCTTAAAGCGGCCCATACGTGTTGTTCATCGACAGGACCATGCGCTGTTTTGATGCCTTTTTCAGGTTCAACAGTTTGTTTTTCATCCAAGCCCAAAGCATCCGCATCTTTACCTTCCACACGCGCTAAATTGCCATTCACAGATACGGTATAAGTACCACCCAATTCTTGGGTAATCGCTACTTGCGCGCCTTCGGGGATAATCACAGGTGTACCCAATGGGATCAAAATGGCATCAATATCTCGGTTGGTTGTAATCATCTTTCCACTTGCCATATTATTCTGTCCTTGCTGGTTCAGCAGCATCGTTTATCGCAGATTTTAAGGTATGCCAACAAAGCGTGGCACATTTGATACGCGATGGAAATTCTTTGACACCTGCAAGCACGGCAAGTTTACCCAAGACTTCTTCATCAGGCTTATCATCCATATCGGCGGTTGCCATCGCATGAAACGCGTCAAATAAATCCTTAAATTCTGACAATGTTTTACCTTTTAAGGCTTGTGTCATTAAGGATGCAGAAGCCGTTGAAATCGAACAGCCTTGCCCTTCAAATTTTATATCTTCAATGATGTTTGCATCGGTCACCTGCACATAAATATGCAACTGATCGCCACACAAAGGATTGTAGCCTTCTGCATCATGGTTGCATGGCTCTAACTTACCAAAATTGCGAGGGGCTTTGGTATGGTCGATAATGACCTCTTGGTATAAATCACCTAAACTAAACATTATGCAAACATATCCCTTGCCTTGGTGAGTGCTGTAAACAAAGCATCCACTTCAGCTTCTGTATTATAAATGGAGAACGAGGCACGCGCTGTTGCAGGCACTTTATAAAATTGCATCACAGGCATGGCACAATGATGACCTGCACGAATCGCCACAGCTTCACGGTCTAAAATCGTACCCAAATCATGCGGATGCACACCATCCATCACAAAGGAAAGCACACAGGATTTTTCTTTGGCTGTACCGATTTGTTTTAAACCATCAAAAGCTTGAGCTTTTGCAGTGGCATAATCCAACAATACCTTTTCACGCGCGACGATATGATCCAAACCAATGCTTTGAATGTATTGAATGGCCTTACCAAAACCAATGACACCTGCAATATTGGGGGTACCTGCTTCAAATTTATGGGGTAAGTCGTTGTATTGTGTTTTTTCAAAGGTGACCGTCAAAATCATGTCGCCACCACCTTGATACGGTGGCATGACTTCTAACAACGCTTGTTTACCAATCAACACACCCACACCCGTTGGACCATACATTTTATGCGCTGAGGTCACATAAAAATCAATATCCAAGGCTTGTACATCCACAGGCATATGGGCAGCCGCTTGCGCCCCATCCACCAACACCAATGCACCAACCGCATGCGCTTCCTGAACCATGGTTTCAATCGGGTTAATGGTTCCGAGTGCATTGGACATCTGAACCACGCCCAGCAACTTGGTGCGTTCGGATAATAAAGATGTAAACGCATCCATATCCAATTCACCCGCTTCATTCATCGGAATGACTTTTAACACTGCGCCCGTGCGTTCACACAACATTTGCCACGGCACAATATTGGAATGATGTTCCATGTGGGTAATCAAAATCTCATCACCCTTGCCAATATGTTGACCACCCCAAGATGAGGCGATGAGGTTGATGCTTTCGGTTGTTCCGCGTGTGAAAATCACTTCTTTGGTCGATTTTGCATTAAAAAAGCCACGAATGGTTTCGCGTGAAGCCTCATAAGCCGCAGTAGCACGTTCAGAAAGCGTATGCACACCACGATGAATGTTTGAATTATCCTTTTCATAATAATGGCGAATCGTATCAATCACACATTGTGGCTTTTGGGTGGTGGCTGCATTGTCCAAATACACCAGTGGCTTACCATATAGTTCCTGATGTAATACAGGAAAATCATTTCGAATAGCTTGGATGTTCATCATTCTCCCAGTAACCCATCAAGATCAGCACCATGCGGCAACTTCGCAAAGGCTTCTTTTTCCACATAGGAACGAACCACTTGATTGCTCATCGCCGCCAACACTTCATCCGCAAAAGCAAAGGTTAACAATTCTTGAGCTGCCGCTTCTGATATGCCACGAGAACGCAAATAAAAGAGTTGTTTATCATCCAACTGCCCCACGGTTGCACCATGCGCACACTTCACATCATCATTATAAATTTCTAATTCAGGTTTGGTATCAATTTGGGCGTGCTTGGACAGTAGAATATTACCATTGGATTGCGATGAATCCGTTTTGACTGCTCCTTTATGCACCACGACTTTACCATTAAATACACCATGCGAGCGAGCATCCAACACCGTGCGATAATTTTCTCGGCTGATGCAGTGCGGAGCTTTATGATCCACTCGTGTATGATGATCCACATGTTGCCGACCATCCAACACAAACAAGCCATTCAAATTACAGGATGCGCCTTGCTCGGATAGACTCACCACTAAATCTGTACGCGATAATATGCCGCCCAATTCTACCCCATGAAAGGTATACGATGAATCACGGAGCTGCTTCACTTCGACTCGCGCTACATGGGATTGTTTTTTACCCTCTTGTTGCAAGCGCGTATGCTCCAGTGATGCACCTGCTTTCAGAATCACTGCCGTGACACAGTTGCTTAAGGCATGTGCTTCACCCGTACTGATAAAGTGTTCAATCACTTGTGCTTGCGCATTCACACCAAGCATCAGACCATGGCGAAGTACATTGTTTTGATTGCTCACTTGCAAGATATACAAGGGCTTATCCAATACACTGTTATCCGCCAAACAAACCGCCGCACCACCTGTTGCCACGGCAGCATTAAGTGCCATCAAACCATTAAATAAAGGCTCATCACCTGAAATTTTAAACAGTTGAGCAAGGTCTTCACGATCCTCATCAGCAACATCCGATTGCAAATCAGCCAATGATACCATACGCACATCAGCAGGCAGATTAGATTGGGGTTCATTCAACATACCATTGATAAACACCATGCGATAGGCATCCAAATCTGTGATACCCAAACCTTCAATATTTAACGATGTATCGGCTTCGCCAAGCTCTAGCAGGTCTGCTAAGCGTGAAGCATCGGTGTATTTCCAATCTTCATCACGTTTGCTTGGTAAGCCCACTTTTTCAAACAATGCTAAGGCATCTTGTCTTGTTTGTTGGATGAGGTTCATAGGTTTTCTTTCACCCAATCATAGCCATGTTCTTCAAGCTTGAGTGCAAGCGATTTATCACCTGTTTTGAGAATCACACCATTCGCCAATACATGCACAAAATCGGGTTCAATATAATCAAGCAGACGTTGATAATGGGTAATCATCACAATCGCACGATCAGGTGAACGCAATTTATTCACACCCCCCGCCACAATACGAAGCGCATCAATATCCAAGCCTGAATCGGTTTCATCCAATAAGGCCAAATCAGGCTCTAACACGGCCATTTGAAAGATTTCATTACGTTTTTTCTCACCACCTGAAAAACCTTCATTCACGGAGCGGCTTAAAAAACTAGGATCAAGCTCCACCAATTTGGCTTTCTCTTTCACCACACGCATAAAATCAAAGGCATCCAAGGCTTCCAAACCTTGGTGTTTACGTTTGGCATTCACACCAGCTTTCAAAAGGTAAGTGTTGTTTACACCAGGGATTTCAACAGGATATTGAAAAGCTAAAAACACACCCGCCCAAGCACGTTCTTCAGGAGACATCACCAGTAAATCATCACCTTTATAGATCACGGAACCCGATGTAATCTCATAACCATCACGCCCAGCAATCACATTGGAAAGTGTGGACTTGCCCGCACCATTGGGACCCATAATGGCATGGACTTCACCTGCGTTGATGGTGAGGCTCAAGCCCTTGAGGATTTCTTTGCCATCAACAGAGACATGTAAATCTTTAATCACTAACATGTTTATTCACCTTCACAAACCACGATCATCACAAAGTTCACGAAAAAAAATGCTCCGTGCCTCCGCACCTTCGCGGTCAATATTTTTTTAGCCTACCGAACCTTCAAGACTAACTTCCATCAAACGATTGGCTTCCACCGCAAATTCCATGGGCAACACATCAAACACATCTTTACAAAAACCATTCACAATCATATTCACGGCATCTTCTTCGGATAAACCACGTTGCTGACAATAAAACAACTGATCTTCGCCAATTTTTGACGTGGTGGCTTCATGCTCCAAGGTCGCTGTTGGATTTTTTACTTCCACATAAGGGAAGGTGTGTGCGCCGCACTGATCGCCCAACAGCAAGGAATCACATTGGGTATAGTTGCGGGCATTGTCTGCATTTTTACCCATACGCACCAAACCACGGTACGATTGTTGCGCACGACCTGCTGAAATACCCTTGGAGATAATCGTACTGCTCGTATTTTTACCCAAGTGAATCATTTTTGTGCCTGTATCGGCTTGCTGGCAATGGGTGGTGACTGCCACCGAATAAAACTCACCACGCGAACCATCGCCACGTAAAATACAACTGGGGTATTTCCAAGTAATCGCTGAACCTGTTTCCACCTGTGTCCAAGAGACTTTGGAGCGGTCACCACGACAATCGGCACGTTTGGTCACAAAGTTATAAATGCCTCCGACACCATTTTCATCCCCTGGATACCAGTTTTGAACGGTCGCATATTTGATTTCAGCATCCGCCAACACCACCAATTCCACCACCGCAGCATGCAGTTGGTTTTCATCACGCATGGGCGCAGTACAGCCTTCAAGATAAGATACATGTGCGCCTTCATCGGCAATAATCAAGGTGCGTTCAAATTGTCCTGTGTTTAAGGCATTGATACGAAAATATGTGGATAATTCCATCGGGCAACGTACACCTTTGGGGATGTACACAAACGAACCATCGGTAAAGACCGCGCAATTCAAGGCAGCAAAAAAATTATCTTGCTGCGGCACAACAGATCCCAAGTATTGTTTGACCAACTCAGGATGTTCACGAATTGCTTCCGAAATCGGGCAAAAAATCACCCCCGCTTCGGTGAGTTTCTTTTTAAATGTCGTTGCCACAGATACCGAATCAAACACTGCATCCACAGCCACATTGCTGCCCTTAATGCCAGCCAACATCTTTTGTTCACGCAAAGGAATGCCCAGTTTTTCATAAGTCTCAATCAACTTGGGATCGATGTCATCCAAACTTTCAGGCGCATCTTTATCCGATTTTGGCGCAGAATAATAAGAAATAGATTGGTAATCTGTGGGTGTGTAATCCACCGCTGCCCATGTGGGTTCTTCCATCGTTAACCAATGTTGGTATGCCTCTAAACGCCAGTTTAACATCCATTCAGGTTCTTTTTTGATGGCAGATATTTGACGAATCACATCTTCATTCAAGCCAGGAGGCAAGGTATCGGATTCAATATCGGTGACAAAACCCGCATCATACTCCCGTGCTTCCAAATCTTTTTGAATAGCTTCATTGCTCGCCATTATGCGACCTCACAAATACTTTGAATCGGCACACCACGTTTGACTGTAAAGACAGGCATAAAATGCTCATCCGCCATATCTGCCAAACTAATATTGCCCAATGCTTCAAGCATGGATTGATTGATACGTTTCCAATGATGACTGGTGGAGCAAAAAGCGGACTGTTCGCAATCATTGTTTTCAAGGTTACATTCCGTCAAGGCAATGCGCCCTTCAAGGCAATGAATAATGGCTTGCAAAGAAATATCACTGGCTGAACGCGCCAACTGATAACCACCCTGCGCACCACGCACGGAAAGCAATAAGTTTGCGCGCAACAAGCTTTGTAAAATTTTACTCACTGTCGGCGCAGGCACATGGGTCGCTTGTGATAAATCATTGGCAGTCCAACGCTGTAGTGCTGGCTTGGATACCATTTCTGTCATCAAAAGAATGCCATAATCCGTGACACGGGTTAATCGAAGCATCAGCCCTCCCATTTTAATTCGGAGGAATCTATTCAGGATTAAATGTGAAACAACCCCGAAGCCTTCAAGGTTTTGAAAAATACGGCATGATTCAGGATTTATGAGAGGTTTTATTCATGTCCATCGAGCAGCCCCCCGAAACATTACTGACATTTCCTTGCACCTTCCCCATCAAAATTATGGGTATCACTTCAGATAGATTTGAAGCCACCATGCTAACCCTTGCAGCCCAATATATTGATGGTATGGAAAAGGTGAAGGTACAACAAAAAGCCAGTAAAAATGGCACATATACAAGCATCACCATGACATTTGAGGCTCAAAACCAAAAGCAACTTGATGATTTATATTGTGATTTTTCAGCCCATCCCAGTGTTAAGATGGTATTATAAATATGCGCACACTCATCATCGCCAGTGTATTTCCTGAATCTCAATCATCTGGAGCAGGCACACGCATCATGGAATGGATTCACTTATTCCTCCAACAAGGTTGGCAGGTGGATGTCGCCTGTCCTGCGGCTCAGGGGCAATATGGTGATGATTTAAGCAAACTTGGCGTAAAAACGCATGAAATCCGCATCAATTGCCATGATTTTGATGATTTTATTCGTAAATTAGACCCAAATATTGTTCTTTTTGATCGTTTCACCATGGAAGAACAATTTGGCTGGCGTGTTGAAACTCAGTGCCCCGCTGCTTTGCGTGTTTTGGAAACCATTGATTTGCATTGTTTACGTCAAGCACGTCATCAACAAAGCAAACAAACCCATCGCGTGGTACGTGAGCCCAAACTAAGTGATTTATATGGTGATATTGCCAAACGTGAAATTGCTGCTATTTGGCGATCTGACTTATCGGTGATGATTTCAAATGTAGAAATGGACATCCTTCAAGATACCTTTCACATCATGCCTGAACTTTTGCACCACTGCCCATTTATGCTCAACCATCATCATGCTCCCAAGCAGATAGCAAACTTTGACGAACGGCAACATTTTATGACCATTGGTAGCTTTCGTCATGCACCCAATTGGGATGCCGTGTTATGGCTTAAACAAGAGATATGGGGCTTGATTCGCCAACACCTTCCCAAAGCTGAACTGCATATTTATGGCTCGTATGCTCCACCCAAAGCCACAGCCCTTCACGCACCCAAGGATGGTTTTTATATCAAAGGTCGTGCGGCATCTGCTTTAGAGGTCACACAACAAGCGCGGGTTTGCCTTGCGCCATTACGCTTTGGCGCAGGCATCAAAACCAAACTTGCTGATGCCCTGCAAGTTGGTACACCTTCGATCACCACATCGGTGGGTGCTGAAGGCATGCACGGTGATTTGCCTTGGGCTGGTCATATTGTGGATGAGCCAGAAGCCTTTGTACAAGCTGCCGTTGATTTGTATCAAGATGCAACAGCTTGGCAACAAGCCCAGCAACAAGGCTTTGATATTTTACGCCACTGGTTTAACGTCGAAGAACATCAAGCTCAACTGATTCAACATATATTGACCATTTATAACAAGCTTGAAACCCATCGCCTGCATAATTTCACAGGTTCGATGCTGCGCCACCATCATCACCGCAGCACTGAATTTATGTCCCGTTGGATTGAAGCAAAAAATCGCCCAGTCAGTTAATCACTTTGCAACCAAACCTGCAAAGAAAGCAATGCGAGATCTGAAACTGAACGACGGCGTTCGGTACGGGATAAGCGGCGCTTACCCACACGTTTTTGACCCGATGGCAACAAACCAAAGTTGATATTCATGGGTTGAAAATCTTCCACACGCGTGCCCGAAATATGCCCCAACAATGCACCATGTGCAGTATCGATAGGTGGTGATGAAGGTTCATTTCCAGCGATGATCTCTGCCAAAAATCGACCTGCCATCAAACCCATCGAAGCAGATTCCACATAGCCTTCAACACCTGTAATTTGCCCTGCAAACAAAATGCGCGGATCTTTTTTCAAGCGTAATGTTTTGTCCAGCAAAGCCGGTGATTTAATGAATGTATTGCGATGTAAGGATCCCAAACGGAAGAATTCGGCATTTTCTAGCCCTGGAATCATCGAAAACACACGTTTTTGCTCACCATAGGTCATTTTTGTTTGAAAACCGACCATATTTAGCAATGAACCCATACGGTTATCACGGCGCAATTGCACCACCGCATAGGCTTTCTCACCTGTTTCAGGATGCGCCAAACCTACGGGTTTCATGGGGCCAAATCGCGGCGTATCTTCACCACGTTCAGCCATTTCTTCAATCGGCATGCAGCCATCAAAAAATGGAATATCTTCAAAACCTTTGAATGCCACCTTTTCGGCTTCGACCAATGCTTTGATGAAATCTTGGTATTGTTTTTTGTTCATAGGGCAATTGAGGTAGTCACCCGCTGCACCTTCTTCAACATTTTTATCATATCTATTTTTCCAATAACAAACATCCATATTGATAGATTCAGCATCCAATACAGGTGCAATAGCATCAAAAAAACAAAGTCTATCTTCACCTGTCAGGCGTTGAATATCTTGATACAAAGCGTCGGATGTTAAAGGTCCTGAAGCAATCAGTACCAAACCTTCTGGAGGAATATCAGTGACTTCAGCATCAACAAACTCAATCAAAGGTTCAGCATGTAGTTTTGCTGTTACCAAGGCAGAAAACTGTTCTCTATCGACTGCCAAGGCTGTCCCTGCGGGAATACGTGCTTCATCACCACAAGCCATAATCAATGAATCCATGCGGCGCATTTCTTCATGCAATAGTCCGACTGCATTTTCCAAATGATCGGCACGAAAGGTGTTGGAACAGACAAGTTCAGCGCAATTTCCTGTTTTGTGGGCGGGTGTCATCAGGCTTGGACGCATTTCATGCAAGCGAACCTTGATGCCACGCTTGGCTAGTTGCCAAGCCGCTTCAGATCCTGCTAGGCCTGCGCCAATAATGGTGACCATGTGTGAAGGTAAAGAATATTTTGTCATGCCAGCAAACTACGAAATCATTTCTTATCATCAAGCACAGTTCATGCTCACATTCTTTTATCGAGTATCCCGACACAGGCACGCGAGGGTGATGTACTCTGGGGTGATGATTCGAATAATGAACGAAAGCTTAGTTCCATCCTAAAACAACTGTCAGGAACGATCTCAATCCGACAGGCTTCGGCTTACATTGCCGAATAAATAAAGTCCTTGTAATCAATCACACCATCCACCGCCAATTGAAAGGCAACTTTGGCTTTGGGTTCCATGCCTGATTCCACCGCAATGCGCTGTAACGCTTGCCCTGTCACACCATCATGAATCGCCTGACGCACCACTTCATTCACCACCAAAAATTCATACGCCATCACACGTCCTGAATAACCCGTTTCATGGCATTCAGAGCAACCCACTGCTTCATAAAGTTGCTCGGCTTCACCAAATCCAAAGCTTTTCACCCTGGCAAAGGCCACATCATTCGCAGCCACAGCTTGGCGACATTCTACACACAGCTTTTTCAATAAGGTCTGGCTCATCACACCCAACAAGGAGGGTGCAATCAAGTAGTTGGGAATATTTAAATCATTCAATCGAATAATTGTATCAACCGCTGAATTGGTATGTAGTGTTGAAAGCATCAGATGCCCCGTCAAAGCCGCTTCAATCCCAATGGATGCAGTTTCTTCATCACGCATCTCACCAATCATAATCACATCAGGATCGTGACGAAGTACATTTCGCAATACACGTGCAAAGGTCAGACCAATTTGGTTGTTCACCTGAATTTGGTTGGCATCTTTGATTTCCGATTCCACTGGATCTTCAATCGTTAAAATATGCACAGGCATATCTGATAAAGATTTCAAAACTGCAAACAAGGTCGTAGATTTACCCGAACCCGTCGGACCTGTAACAAGAATAAGTCCATAAGGTTTGTGTGCCATGTCTGATAAATGTTGAATATCCTCATCACGCAGCCCCAGCATATCCAAATCCACAGCCATATCTTTGTTCAATACACGCAACACCAAGGATTCACCATAAGCATTGGGAATGCAGGACACACGAAATTCATACTTCCGTTTACCATCCCGTAAAATCATACGCCCATCCTGCGGCATACGCCGTTCTGCAATATTCATCCCGCTTAGGATTTTAATACGCGCCGAAATTTTCGCATGCAAACTCTTATCCAAGGCACTTTCAGAAATCAATTGTCCATTTAGCCGATATGCCAGAATAATTCTATTGCTCTGTGGTAAAATATGAATATCCGAAGCTTCTTTTTTCAAGCCATTGCTGATAATACGGTTCACCAAACGAACAATCGGGGCATCTTGTGTCGACTCAGTAATTTCTAACTCACTGTACTCCTCATCACCCATATCTCCATCTTGATGCAAGAATTCACACGACAACTCATCACTGTATTCTTCTTCTTCCACATAATGCTCAATTCGCGCCTTCAATTGCGAACCTTTGACCATAACTTCATGGATTTTTTTTCCTGTGGCAAAAGCAATTTGATCATAAGCTTCTAAGCCCAAAGGATCACTCAAAGCAATGGTTAAGGTGTGTTGATCCGAATCAATGGGTAACACTTGGTATTTTTCAATAACACTACGTGTCACTTCACTTTCAGCCATTTCATTGATACTATAGGTATCCAAATCCACCGCAGGCAAATGAAACTTCTTCGCCAAAACATACAACAGTTGATCCTCTGTGATCACCTCAGTGCTCAATAAAATCTCACCCAAACGTAAACCGCGAACCTTTTGCTCTGCCAATGCCAGATCCAGATCCAGATCTGTAATCAGCTTGGCTTCGACTAAAATTTCACCCAGCCTCAATTTTTGGTGCTTTTGAAAGTGCAGTGCCGACAACAAATCTTTGGAAGTAATCACACCTGTCTCGACAAAAATAGTACCCAGTGCTTTCTTCGAGCGAATCTGTTCTTTCAGACCCGCTTTAATTTGCATTTGGGTTACCTGCTTTCTTTCCATCAAAATATCACCAAGCTTGATGTCCTTATGTCGCTGAACATCCAAAGCATGCTTGATATCTTTAACCGTGATTTTCCCCTGCTCTTTTAACACCACACCCAAAGGTGGCGTTTCTTTTTTTTGTAAATCAAGTGCATGCTGAATTTCTTGTGGTGATGCTAAATTCTCACTGATTAACAAATCACCCAACTTCTCAGGCTGTTCTTCAAAATGAATACCCCGTCGATAAAAGAAAATACGTCGATAGGGCGTAAACTTATTGTTGCTAATAGCGAAAAAACCTGGCGCATGGGGCAATGCTGGGTATGCCTGTACATGGAATGTTTCCGAATGAATAGTGGTGATTTTAAGTTCTTCTAATTTTTGTTCTTGGTACGTTGGTAAGTCATTGCTTTGCTCGTTATGATGCTGACCAATATAGACAATATCTTTGGCTGCCAACCATTGCTCAATCACCTGACCATCTGCACCCGTTCGAAAAAAATGCAATTCATGCATCGCCGATGAGAAGCCCCGTAAATAACCGTCAAGCGTCTCACCTGAGAGTAAATTGATACTAACTGTTTGGGATGATGCTTGACGGGGAGAAGAGGCAATTTTTTTCATACTAACACGATGGGTAAGCGACCCAAGCGTGTCAAGAAGTCTTACTGCATCATCGATCCAATGCAGTAAACACTCCCTTCAAACCGATTATTCACGTAATAATTCGGTAATCCCTGTTTTTGAACGTGTTTTTGCATCCACTGTTTTCACAATCACCGCACAATAAAGGTTAGGGCCGCCTGAAGCACCTGGCATCGAACCTGAAACCACCACCGAATAAGCTGGCACTTCACCATAACTCACTTCACCTGTGGCACGGTTAAAAATACGTGTTGATTGCCCAATATACACACCCATGGAAATCACCGAACCTTCACGCACAATCACACCTTCAACAATTTCAGAACGCGCACCAATAAAACAGTGATCTTCAATAATCGTTGGCGTGGCTTGCAATGGCTCAAGAACACCACCAATACCAACACCACCCGATAAATGGACATTTTTACCAATCTGCGCACACGAACCCACGGTTGCCCATGTATCCACCATGGTGCCTTCATCCACATAAGCACCAATATTTACATACGATGGCATCAATACGACTTTATTGGCAATATAAGAGCCTTTACGCACAGATGCAGGTGGAACAACACGCATCCCACCCTTACGGAACATATCTTCACCCCAGTTGGCAAACTTTTGCGGGACTTTATCAAAATAAGTTGTGCCTGCGCCATGAACCACTTCATTGTCATGCAGTTTGAAAAATAATAATACTGCTTTTTTTAACCATTCATTGGTTTTCCAAACACCATCTTCACCTTTCTCTGCCACACGGATACCACCAGCATCCAATAAATCCACGGCACGAATCACAGCAGAACGAACTTCTGCATCCGCAGAATCCATATTCCAATCGTTGCGTGTATCCCAAGCTTGCTCAATCACTTCTTGTAAATGGTTCATAACCTCTCCTTGTCATTCAATTTAATCACCTTCAATAATGCGGTGGTGGAACTTCTTCATCAGGTCGGGCAAGTTGCGAACCCATCATGCCCCGCAAAGATTCTCGCATACGATTCATATCATCTTTCAAAGATGCCAGTTCTTGTTGTTGCTGGGTCACCACTTCATTCAAGATCTGCAACAAATTTTCCTGATATGTATATTTGGTTTGTAACTCAATGATGCCTTGTTCTGTATTCATTGCAATCACTCCTAACTTTTTACAACTTCTATCGGCTCTGCAATATCAGGGCCTAAAAGAACCGCCAACCATTGTGTTTTTTCATTCGCTTCCAATGCCAACTTGACAATCATCGTCAAAGGCACAGATAACAACATGCCCACCGACCCCAACAACCAGCCCCAAAAGACCAAGGATAAAAACACAACAAGCGTGGATAAACCCACACCTTTACCCAAAAAACGAGGTTCAACCACGCTGCCCATGACAATATTAATCACCATATAAAGCACTGCCGTGTAAATCGCACCTTCACCACCCAGCTGAATCCATGCCAATAATACAGCGGGAACAGCCGCAATCATCGAACCAATATTGGGAACATAGTTTAACAAAAATGCCAACAAGCCCCAAAGAATCGGGTAGTCCACACCCAAAAATGATAAGCCCAACGCCACCAGAAGACCTGTCACCAAACTCACTGCCGTTTTAATCAATAAATACTGATTCACACTATCTAAAAACTGCTGAACAGCGGTTGTTTTGGGCGCATGTTCACCCAAATATTTCCATTTATGGGGTAAAGAAATGGCTTCGGACAGTAAAAAAATAACCGTTAAGATAATAAAAAATGTATTCGCCAATACATTGCCAAAGCCTGCCAACAACTTCCCTGCAAAGCCCATGGCAATCGAGGGATCAAGTGCAGCAAGGATACTTTGATTGGAAAGGTGCAAACCCAAGCCATTCAATGTTTGCAATAAGTCTGACATTTGAAGCTTTAAACGGCTTTGATATGTTGGTAAATTTTGTGAGAAATCTGCGACCGATGCGCCTGCAAAGGTTGCCACAAACACACCCAGCAAGACCAAGCCCATCATCACCAAAGTAATCGCCCATGCCGATGGCACACCTTTATCCAGCAAGTAGCGCAGAGGCGGCAAGCAAATACAAGCCATAAACAAGGATAACAATAACGGTATCAACACCGAAGCTGCGGCTTGTACACCTGCGATGACAATGACCAAACAAGCAAGCGATAACAATACTGGCGAATGTTGGCGTATCAGCATGTCATTTATTCGTATTGACTTAAACGCAGGTCTTCAAGGTCAAAAACATCCTCACCTGAGGCAAAGGCTAATTTCAAATAGGGTAAACAGCCCTCACATTCTTGACCTGCACCCGATGCCACCGCCGCTTCCAATGAACCCAGTTCTTTAAGCTGCACAAAGGTTTTACCCAAACATTCACAACGATTGACCTTTTCTTCACACATGATTGAAGCTCCTCATTTCACGATCGTTTTATCAACATCGGTATCACCATCAACACCCCACCCACAAGCAATATGAGTATCCAATTTGTTATAAAATAGGGAAAAATACAAAGTCCAATACCCACCAATAAGGGAACAATCTTGCGCTGTTTTTTACCATACAAGAAAAAACCAAGACCAATACTTCCAAATAGAAATCCCAGCCAAAGGGCTGTCACTTTATGTTTTCTCTTGTTTAAAGTTGGATATAAGCAAGCCCACCACTGCCACTGAAATGCAACTATCTGCCACATTAAAAGCAGGCCAATGGTATTCAACGCCCTGCCAAATCACATACCAATCAATAAAATCGACCACATAACCCAAGGTCAAACGATCCCAAATATTACCGATAGCACCTGCAAGAATCAGCACAAACATCCATGTTTCCAAGCCTGATTTAGCGCGTTCTTTCCACCACCAAAAGGCAACCACCGATGCAATTCCCCCTGTCATCATCAGTAATAAGTTCGTACGCCATGCATGATCCCAATCAGCAAACATCGAAAAAGCCACACCAAAGTTATGCGCTTTGACCCAATTAAAATAACCGTCGATGACGGACATCTGAAAAAATGGCAATTGCTGCTCAATCCAGTGTTTACTCCACTGATCCAATAAAACCAAAACAATCAGCAGCGCAAACTGCACATACATACGCCCTGACATTATTGATTCATACGTTCAAAGAACTCATTGTTATCTTTGGTAGAAGCCAATTTATCCAACAAGAATTCCATGGATGATACAGCATTCATCGGTGATAAAATCCTACGCAACACCCAAATTTTTTGCAACATTTCAGCGTCAATCAATAGCTCTTCTTTGCGTGTACCCGATGGCGCAATATCAATGGCAGGGAAGACACGTTTATCCACCAACTTGCGATTCAAGTTGATTTCCATATTACCTGTACCCTTAAATTCTTCAAAAATAACTTCATCCATTTTTGAACCCGTATCCACCAAGGCTGTGGCAATAATGGTCAAAGAACCACCACCCTCAATATTGCGTGCCGCACCAAAAAAACGTTTGGGACGATGCAAGGCATTGGCATCCACACCGCCTGTTAAAATTTTTCCAGAGGAAGGTACGACTGTATTGTACGCACGCGCCAAACGGGTGATTGAATCCAATAAAATAATCACATCTTTGCCATGTTCCACCAAACGCTTGGCTTTTTCGATCACCATCTCAGCCACTTGCACATGACGACTGGCAGGCTCATCAAAAGTGGATGCGACCACATCACCCTTCACCGAACGTTTCATGTCGGTCACTTCTTCTGGGCGTTCATCAATCAATAAGACCATCAAGGTTGCTTCAGGATGGTTCTGTTCAATCGAATGGGCAATGGATTGCATCATCATGGTTTTACCTGTACGCGGTGGAGCCACCAATAAGCCACGTTGCCCTTTCCCAATCGGTGACACCAAATCAATCACACGCCCTGTTTTATCCTTATGGGTTGGGTCAGCAACCTCCATGATTAAGCGTTCATCAGGATATAACGGCGTTAAGTTATCAAACAACACCTTGGTTCTAGCCACAGCAGGCGGTTCACCATTGATACTGTCCACTGTTTTTAACGCAGAATACTTTTCACCTTTACGCGGAATACGAATTTCACCTGTAACCGTATCACCTTTACGCAAAAAAGAGCGACGGATTTGATGCGTAGATACATAGACATCATCGGGTCCCGATAAATAATTGGCTTCTGCAGAACGCAAAAAACCAAAGCCATCGGGTAAAATCTCTAACACACCCTCAGAATAAATCGTACCACCATGCAAACCATGCGCCCGCAACACAGCCGATACTTGCTCTTGTTTGCGCATACCTGCCAAATTATCAATGCCAAGTGCATCCGCTTTTTCTAATAACTCACTCGGAGGCATCGCTGCCACATCGCGGATATGCAGCGGAACGCCTGATAATTCATCCGATACGGCCTCATCTTCTTCAAACTTCGGATTGCTACGGCGACGTTTATCAAAGTTACGGTTGCTATTGTTACGGTTTTTATTGTTATTACGATTACTGTTATTACTGTTATTACGGCTATTGTGAGGGCGAGGCGCACGACTTTCATCTTTTTCAGATGACTGCGTTGAAACTTGCTTCGCTTCTTCTGTTGTTTTTTCCACCACAGGAGGCGTTTCAACAACTTTGGGCTTACGTGGCGCGCGTGTTCGCTTGGGTTTTGGATCAGCTTTCTCAATATTTTCAGCTATCGTAACCTTTGCGACAGGATCACCACCTTCAACAGGATTTTTCACACTTGCTGCGGCTATTTTTTTTTGCTCTACATCCACTTTACGAGGGCGACCGCGACGTTTGGCAGGTGCTTTCTTTTCAGGTTCTACAGCGGCAACATCACTGGAATCTGCTTGCACCACAGAATTCGCATCCTCAAGCACCACTTTACGCGGACGACCGCGACGCTTCACAGCGACCACCTTTTTCACATCCGATGTTTCAGACACATGATCCTCAGATTTTTTCACTACTTTTTTTTCAATAACTGAATTTTCTTCAGATGACATACAAACTCCAATAAGGTCGGGGGAACACAGCAAGAAACAACGTAATCGCGCTTAAATTAAATGAATGAACAACACACATGGGCGAACCGTGTAAAAATGAACTGCCGAACGGCAACGGCGCATTTCTACAAACCATCAACAAAACCGTCAACTATAATCATGCATCCATTGCTGATGTACAGTCATCACTTGTGATGTTAATGCCCTACGTTCACCCGAATTTTCTAAGATATAATCCGCCTTTATCCGACGTAATTTATCATCACACTGGCATTGCAAAATTTTCTCAAAGGTAGCTGCATCTTGATAGCCGCGCCGCAGCACCCGTTGCCGACGCAACTCAAGGTTAGCCAGTACCACCACCACCGCATCCATGCGTGCTTCTCCCGCCGATTCCAATAATACCGATGCTTCTATGATGACATAAGGTGCCGATTGCTGTGCAAGCCAAACCTTCTCTTTGGCAAGAATCACAGGATGCAAGATACGATTGAGTTGCTCAGTGGCCTTGCTATCCGCAAAAGCCTTCTCCGCCAATTTTTTTCGCTGTACAAAGCCCCTTGCATCCAAAATATCCACACCAAAGGCTACCTGTAACTGTTCACGTACAACAGCATCATCCAAACAACGATGTCCCGCTTGATCCAAGTCCAAGACTGGCACATTTCTTTCGGAAAACATCGCAGCCACTGTACTTTTACCACTGCCAATGCCGCCTGTCAGCGCAATCTTTCGTGTCACAGCTTACGCCCTATATTCAAGGAAACAACAAGCTTCGATAACTTGATAAGATCTCATGCCCCCATAAAAACCACAACATACCTGCCATGGCCAAATAAGGTCCAAAAGGAATTTCAGTATCTCTTCCCTGTTTCGATAATTTCAAGTATGCAAAGCCCACCACAGCTCCCACCAAAGAAGATACAAACACAATAAAGGGCAAGGCTTGCCAGCCCATAAAGGCACCCAACATAGCAAGTAGTTTAAAATCACCCGCACCCATACCTTCTTTTTTGGTCACTAAGAAAAATAATTTAGCCACCAGCCAAAAGGCACCATAGCCCACCACCACACCCCACAATGATGATTGAATATCTCCAACCCAGTATGCAAAAGCCACACCGATGAACACCCCTGGCAAGGTCAAAACATCGGGTAAATAGCCTGTTTCATAATCGATCAAACTTAAAATCCACAACAAACTTACCAAAACAATAGCTTCCAACAGCATGGGGGTTGGGCCAAATTTCCATGCCAGAAATGCCCAGCTTAGGCCCATTAAAACCTCTAAAAAAGGATAGCGCGCTGAAATCGCAAGCTGACAATGCCGACATTTCCCTTGTAATATCAACCAAGAAAACAAGGGAATATTATCATACCAAGCAATATCATGCTTACAATTGGGGCAGTGACTACTCGGAAAGGCGATTGATTCACCGCGTGGAATACGATAAACACAAACATTGGAAAAACTTCCCACCATCAAGCCAACCATACCACTCATCAACATTACAAACGTCTGCACATCCATCTATTATATATCCTTCATGTCTAATTTTTGCAGCCGATAACGCATGGAACGAAAACTGATGCCCAAAGATTTTGCTGCTTGGGTGGCATTGCCTCGGGTTTGATCCAAGGCTTCTTGTAACAATTGCTTTTCAATCGTTGCCAATACTTGATCCAAATCAAGCTTTTCACGCTGCATATCTGCCAAAGATAATGACCCCATATCACGGGGTTGTGACATATCATCCAACAAGCCTACATCCAATATATTATCATCTGACAGTGCCATCAAGCGTTGTAAGGTGTTTTCCAGCTCACGCACATTGCCCAACAAAGGTAGTGCCACCAAGGCTTGCATACACGCCTCGGGAATAATAACCCCGCCACCCGCTCGCTCCACCAGTACCGATACAATATCTGGAATATCTTCTCGCCGCTGACGCAATGCTGGTAGATGTACGGGAATCACATTCAAACGATAAAACAAGTCTTCACGAAAACGACCTTGCTTCACTTCTTCCATCAAATCACGGTTTGTTGCCGCCACAATGCGAATATCCGCAGCTATTTCTTCATCGGAACCAACGGGGCGAAAGCTTTTTTCCTGCAACACACGCAACAGTTTGACTTGAATACTTAATGGCATTTCACCAATTTCATCCAAAAAAAGTGTGCCGCCTTGAGCCGATTCCACCAAACCAACACGGTTGCTATCGGCACTTGTAAAAGCCCCCTTTCGGTGTCCAAACAACTCCGATTCAAACAAGCCTTCAGGAATAGCGCCACAATGAATGGCAACCAATGGCGATGTAGCCCGTTTGGAGTGCGCATGAACAAAACGTGCTGCCAACTCTTTACCTGTTCCCGATTCACCCGTCACCAAAACTGTAAAGTCGCGTTGCGATGCTCGCTCAAGTCGGTCTTTCACACGTTGCATCACTGCCGACTCGCCCACCAAATCAAAGCCTGCCCCATCAGTACGTAATTTGGTGGTATTTTTAATCCCAAGCTTGGCTTTACCCACAGGAACCACGGGCAACGCCACTTGCTCTTGTTCATGCAAGGCACTTAAAGCACGCTCCACAGCGCCACTTAACTCCTCACTGGAAACAGGTTTGGTGAGATAATCAAAAGCACCTTCCCGCATCGCTTCCACCGCAGTTTCGGCGCTGGCATAGGCAGTCAGCAACAACACTTGCGCACGTGGACATAAATTCGCAGCCATACGGATCACATCCAAACCTGCATCTCGACCATCCATCCGTAAATCGGTCAAAATCACATCAAAAGCCTGTGTTTTGAGTGCTTGCTCAGCTTCATAGGGATCTGCACAGCTCAACACATCATGACCCACAGTCTCTAAACCCAAAGACAATACCTGTCGCGCATTCCACTCATCTTCGACCAATAAAATATTAGCCATGCTCTACCCCACCATCTATTTGCGATTTCACACATATACATGTCATATTCTGATCACTTTCCACCGTCAAATGCCAACCATCCGCTTCGCAAATCTGCCACACCGTTGCCAAACCCAAACCTGTTCCAGCCCTGTGCGTGCCAAAAGGTTCAAACATCTGCAACCGCATACCTTCGCTCAACATATCCCCATGATCTTGCACAGATAAACACCAGCGACCGCCTTCTTCGTTCACAACAACATTCACACTTTCAGCCTCGGGAGATGCTGCAACTGCATGATGCAACAAGTTTTCCAACACCCGACACCAGTGGTGTTCATCCACATTTATCATATCCAAACAGATACGAACACCGACATGATAAGCTAAAAATTCATCTTTCCGCACAACTTTTTCAACCACCGCACGCACATCCATGCGCACCACATCCGTATGTACAGGGCGCGAATAGTCCAACATATCTGTCACCAAGCAGTTCAACCGTTGCACCTCCTCTGCCACAATACGCTGCACTTTGTGCTGCGTTTTTTCAGGCAAACGTGGCATCAATTCCGTCGCTTGGGCAATGGTTTGCATGGGGTTACGAAATTCATGCGCCAACATGGCCGCCAAACGCCCCAAAGAAGCCAAGCGTTCTTGCTCCGTTATTTTTTCTTGCAACTCACGTAACATGCTAACATCGACCAAGGTCAACCAGCAGTAAACATCCCCTTCTGTTTGTGAGAAATAACCCACTGTTAATAAATAGGTGGCACCATCATGTTGCCACTCCATGCGCAAAGCCTGTTTCTTTTTCGATGCTAGCGATGACATCAATGCTTCAGGCATATTGGCCAAAAGCGATAATTTTATGCCTAAAACAACATCTCTATTTAGCACATCTAAAAAAGCAGGGTTGCAGTCCATCACCGTTAAATTCGCATCCAACACCAAGACCCCTTCTTGCATCGAAGCCATCAAATCACTATGTAAACGCTGTAAATCTTGGTGTTCTTGTACGACTCGATGGCTTTCAATGGTTAATAATGCATGACGACGAGCAATCATCGCCATCACACCGCCTACCAGAAAAAAAACAGATGTTTGCAACAAAAGTTTTAACGTCGCACCACCAAGTAAAGGCGCAGATTCAAGCCATGCAAACATATATACCGATGATAAATAAGTCATGCATGCAAGTACCGTGATACTTAACACCAAAAGAACCCGAGCCTGCGTACCTGCAACCACGATAATCAAACCAAGAAGCAACACAAAAGGGCTGTGGAACCCACCTGTAATAAAAATCAGTATACCCATCATCAAAAGATCCGATGACAACTGATAAAACAACTGCATAGAGAAGGCTTGGTAAACATAACGGCACAACAAGCCCTGCACCGCAAAATTGACAAACCAAAACAACATCAAGTCAATGAGGTAACCCTGTTGCTGCACATCCGTAATGGGCCAGTAAAGTGATGTCGTGATAAACAATAAAAGCGTGGTTGCTACGCCTCGCCATAACAGTAACACAAATAAGCGCTTACGTTGATCTGAAATCAATCGTCAGCTACTTTAATCTGAAACGATCGATGCCATCTGGAAGATGGGTAGATACATCGCAATCACCAAACCACCAATCACCACGCCCAAGAATGCCATAATAATCGGTTCCATCAGAGCCGTCATGCCATCCACCGCTACTTCCACCTCGGCTTCATAAAAATCTGCAATTTTACCCAGCATGGTTTCCAATGCTCCCGTTTGCTCACCAATAGAAATCATTTGTGTCACCATAATCGGGAAAATTTTACTCTCTTCTAACGGTTCTGCTAAAGTTTGACCTTGGCTAATCGAATCTTTACAAGAAAGAATCACCTCTTCAATCACAATATTCCCAGATGTTTCTGCCACCGTATCCAAAGAATCGAGAATGGGTACGCCCGCCGCAGTTAAGGTTGAAAAGGTTCGACAAAAACGTGCCACTGCCCCCTTACGCAACACATCGCCAATCACAGGCAGGTTGAGAAGTAATTTATCCAATTGGTAGTGACCTTTGGGCGTTTTATAAATCGACTTGATACTCCAAATCAGTATAAAAGGGGCTGAAACTACCACATACCAATAGGCTACAAACACATCCGAAATCTTCATCGCAATTTGAGTTGGCATGGGTAACTCTGCCCCCATCGACGAAAACATTTCACTAAACACTGGAATCACAAAAATCATCAAAATCGATGTCACAATAAAAGATACTGCCAAAATCGCGACAGGATAAATCATGGCTGATTTAATTTTTGATTTAAGTGCCATGGATTTTTCTTTGTAGGTACAGACACGCAATAAAATCGTATCCAAAATACCACCTTGCTCTCCCGCTTCCACCAAAGCACAAGATAAACGGTCAAACTCATCAGGAAATTTACGTAAAGTTTCGCCCAACGGGGTACCACTCTCAAGCTCGTTACGAATTCCCGCCAATAACTTGGTCAGTGCTTTTTTATCACTACCTTTTTCTGCCAACTCAAAGCATTGCACCAATGGTAAGCCTGTATCAATCATGGTGGATAACTGACGGAAGAAAATAGAAATATCTTTTTCTTCTACCTTCTCGGCGAACATCTCAATTTCAAGGGGTTTTGCTTTAACTTTAACATCTTTCAGACCTTTCCTACGCAAAGATGCAATGGCTATATCTTTGTTGGCAAACGAAACTTCGCCACTGATCGATTTCCCCTCTCTTGTCTTGGCAGTCCAAGTAAATTCAGGTCTTTTCTTAACTTTAATGCCCGTCATACCTTTGTTTTTCAGTGTTTCTATCGCAATTTTCTTATCGGGAACATCCATTTCCCCATTTGTCAGACGTCCACCTTTAGCTTTCGCTGTCCAAATAAAAATAGACATCAGTCACCCACCGTTACACGCAAACATTCTTCCAAAGAGACCGCCCCTTCTTTCACCTTATTTAAAGCTGACATTCGCAATGTTTTCACACCTTGGGATACAGCAATATCATTGAGTTCATCCGAGTTTTTACCTGCATACACAGCATCTCGAATTTCATCACTCACAGGCATCACCTGATAAATACCCACACGCCCTTTATAACCCGTGCCATTACAAACTTTACAACCTTTACCTTGCATCGGTTGAAATGTGCCGACATCAGCCTCTGGAAAACCAGCATCCAACAAGGCTTGCTTGGGTATATCAATCGGAGCCGAACACTCTTTGCATGTTCGTCGTCCCAAACGCTGTGCCGTCACCAAATTGACCGCCGAACCCACAAGAAAAGACTCGATACCCATATTAATCATACGTGTCATCGTTGAAGGTGCATCATTGGTATGCAAAGTTGCCAACACCAAGTGTCCTGTCAGAGCAGCTTTAATACCAATGGCAGCGGTATCATAATCACGAATTTCACCAATTAGAATAATATCGGGATCTTGACGCAAAAAGGATTTCAATGCGGCAGGAAAGTCCATACCAACCGCAGGGTTCACATTGACTTGATTGATACCCATAAAGTTAAACTCCACGGGATCTTCTGCGGTACAAATATTTACACTTGGCTGATTGAGTTCCGCCACCGCTGAATACAAGCTGACTGTTTTCCCCGAGCCCGTTGGTCCTGTCACCAAGACCATGCCATACGGTTGATGGATATGGTGTTGAAAGTTCTTCAAATCTTCAGCTTCATAGCCCAACTTCGTCATATCCAACTGCAAACTGGATTGATCCAAAAGGCGCATCACCACTTTTTCACCAAACAACGTCGGCAAAATTGACACACGAAAATCAACACTTTTGGCTTTGGATAAGCGCAATTTAATACGCCCATCTTGAGGGACACGCCGCTCAGCAATATTCAGCCTCGCTTGAATCTTAATGCGAGACACCATCGCATCACGCATTTTCATCGGTGGCCGCATCATTTCTTGTAACACGCCATCCACACGGTATCGCACACGCAATGTTTTTTCATAAGGTTCAATATGAATATCGGAAGCACCTCGCTTCACCGCATCCAAGAAAATTAAATTGACCAACTTCACGACGGGTGCTTCTTCTGTCGCAGCCGTCAAAGAAGTACCGTCCATATTGGTTTCTTCTGTCTCAACAACTTCAATCTCATCTGCACCAATGGCACTCATCACATCTTCAATCTGTTGCCCTGCACCACCCAACTCATCCAGCTTTGCTAACAATTCAGATTCAGGAACGATCACAACATCAATTTGTGCGCCACTCATAAATGCCATGGCATCCAAGCCATCAATATCATAAGGGTCTGCCACTGCCAATGTAATCGTATTACCCTTACGACCAATGGGTATCGCTTTTTTTTCCTGCATCATGTCAACGGATATACTGGACACATTCGCTTGTTTGATGTTTTTACTCACATCCACTTTACTCAGGTCAATCACGGGTCTACCAAAGCTTTTGCCAATAAATTGCGTCAGTTGAAGTTCACTGAATATATCTTGCTTCACCAACTCTGAGATCAAGCTCACGCCATTCATCTTCATTTCACGCATCACAGTATGCAATTGCTCTTCAGTAATAGCTTTCTTTCGCAACAAAATATCACCCAAGCGACTACGTTTCATCGGTATTCTCCCAAGTAGGCAAGCTTAATGGTGCTCGATTTAACTTTTTCACCATCCAATGTAGTACATCTAAGATGTCCAATCTTTGTTCAGGATGCCATATTTCAAAAGCTTTCATGCCTTGAGCCAGCAACATAGGCAAGCCATCCACCACCAAACGCCCCCCCTGCCGTGCTACCAATACAAATGCCGTTTCGCCATCAGGTCGATACACGGCATCCATAGCCCAGCCTTCGCCCGACAATTGAAAAGGGAATGTTTGATCGGGTGATAAACCAATGCTTGTGGTATTCATTATCAAGCTCGAACCTACACTCGCCTGATCCACTGCACTTTGCTCCCATACCACAGGTTCACATACCATCTGTGGGTACTGCCGCATAGCATGTTGACATAAACTATCACAACGATCATTGGAGCGGTTACAAATTAAAACACGTGCAAAACCCAGAACTGCCGCTGCATGCAATACTGCACGTGCTGTTCCGCCAGCACCAAACATCAACATCTGCCCGCCTTGCAAGGCTAAACCTGTTCCCAACATAACCTCACGCACACCCTGCCAATCCGTATTATAGGCACACCACTGCCCATCGATGTTCTTCAAAGTATTGGCTGCACCGATACAACGCACATCATCATCCATACAAACGTAAGGAAGCACCGTCTCTTTAAAGGGTACGGTAATATTCAAACCCTGCACCGATGCATAGCTTAGGCCCGCCAGTGCGGATGAAAAATTTTCAGGGCAAACAGGAAAAGGAGCATATATCACATCAACCATACATTGTTCGGCAAAATACCCTTGAAAAACAGGTGACAATGAATGCGTCACAGGGTGACCGATGATACCATAAACCTTTGTTTTCCCTGTAAGCATCATGTTATTCCACCGTCACCGATTTTGCCAAATTCCTCGGTTGATCTATATCTGTTCCTTTAAACTTCGCCACCTCGTATGCCAAAAGTTGCAAGGGAATGGATGCCAACAATGGTGCTGTAAAATAATCACCTTTAGGCAGTGGAATGATCTTTTCAACCTCATCCGAATAGTCATCCATACTTACATCTGTCAGTAAAATCACCTTGGCTCCACGTGCCTTCACTTCATGTAAATTCGAAATCACCTTATCCAAATGATACTGGCATGGGGCAATGATAATCACAGGTAGATGTGCATCAATCAAGGCAATAGGACCATGCTTCATTTCACCTGCAGCATAACCTTCTGCATGCAAGTAGGAAATTTCCTTGAGTTTTAAAGCACCTTCCAATGCCAATGGGAAACTCGGACCTCTCCCTAAAAAAAGTACACCATGAATATCCGCAAACAACGGTGTTAAAGATTGAATATCGGATACACATTTTAATGTTTCGCTCATATCCACTTCAAGCTGGCACATGGATTGATAATGCTCCTGCCACACTTGTTCAGACATACTGCCTGAACGCACCGCAAGTTTCATTGACAACAACGCCAACACTGCCAACTGTGCGGTGTAGGCTTTGGTTGAAGCAACACCAATTTCAACACCAGCTTTCAAGGCAATAAAACCATCGGATTCTCGCACCAAAGATGAGCTCGCCACATTGCAAATAGCCAACGTTCGATTGTCAGGCGTTCGACGCTTAAATAAACGTAACGCTTCCAGTGTATCTGCTGTCTCACCTGACTGTGAAAGCGTGATAAGCCACGTATTCGATCCGATAATGGGGTTTCGATAGCGATATTCAGAAGCCACATCTACTTCCACTGGTACTTGTAGATAACGCTCCAACCAATAGCGCGCTGTCAAAGCAGCATGATATGATGTCCCACATGCCACCATGACAATGCGTTCAGGGAGTTCCGCATCATTTAACCATGGAACATTGGGGAATTGTACACCTTGTTTACTTGCATACGTCGTCATGATGTCCGTCATTATAGACGGTTGCTCATGAATTTCTTTTAGCATAAAGTGTTCGTATCCACATTTATCCGTGCTTGCAGAAAGTTGTGGCATAGGTTGCCATGTATGATTACTCATTTCACAAGCTTCTTGGTTAAAAATTCTCACCCCATGTTGAGAAATACATCCCCATTCACCTTCATTAAGGTAAAGCATCTCCGTTGCCACCCCTGCAACTGCCAAACCATCCGATGCAATGTAATGCCCATGTGAACCACGTGCTAACAGTAAAGGACTGCCTTTTCGGGCAAACCACAAAACATCAGGCGTTTCCACATTCAAAATGCCCAAGGCATACGCCCCTTCCAGTTGCGATAACAACACAGGCATAACATGTTCCATATCAGATTCTTGCTTGAGTAATTTGGTTAACAAAGCAGGAATGACTTCCGTATCCGTATCTGAGACAAAACACATACCATGGGTCTCAAGTTTACGCCGTAAACCTATATGATTCTCAATGATACCATTGTGAACCACAGCAATATTTTCACTGCAATGGGGGTGAGCATTTTCAACCGTTGGCTCACCATGTGTCGCCCAACGCGTATGACCAATCCCAATCACCCCTGTGTGTTCTTTTTTTTCTAAACTTTCTGTTAAATTGACAAGCTTCCCCGCAGCCTTGGATACCGCCAACTGCATACCATCGATCGTACAAATACCCGCACTATCATAACCACGGTACTCCATGTTCTTCAGGCCTTGTAACAAATCAGCTTGTACTGACTTACTTTTAATCGCACCAATAATTCCACACATTATTTTTTCGTCGCCCTCTTCCAATCTTTCACATAGCGTTGCTCAGAGCGTACTGACAAAGTCAGACCATGCTTCTGCACATCCCGTGTAATAATACTCCCTGCCCCCAAAGTTGCCCCATCGCCCACTTCAACAGGTGCAATCAATCGCGTACCAGACCCCACAAACACATCATCACCAATCACTGTTCGATGTTTATTGGCACCATCATAATTACAGGTAATCGAACCTGCACCAATATTACAGTTCTTACCTATATCACTATCACCAATATAGCTCAAGTGATTTACTTTGCTGCCCTCACCAATCACAGCCTTCTTAATTTCAACAAAGTTACCAATTTTCACGCCTTCATCCAAATGGGCATCAGGGCGTAAACGCGCATAGGGACCAACTTCCCCGCGCATTGAAATATGTGCACATTCAACATGGGAAAAGGCATGGATATTTACATCATCATCCACCCAAGATCGGTCAACCACAGCATAAGGACCAATATCACAGCCATCACCAATATGTGTATTTCCCAACAGCTGGGTACCCGAGCGAATCAGTGTATCTGTACCAATATGAACCGATACATCAATCCGAACAGTCTCAGCTTGCTCAATCGAAACCCCTTGGCTTTCCCAATCCATCACCACTCTATCTTGTAAAACTTTTATCGCTTGTCTAAGTTGACTGCGATCATTGATGCCCAACATTTCATCAGCATCATTCATTTGAGATGCCTGCAACTTACAACCATCGTTAGCCGCCAATGAGACAATACTTGGAAGATAATATTCAGCTTGCTCATTGTTATTATCGACTTTCTTTAAATAATCAAATAAAATCGACTTGCGCACACAGAAAATCCCCGAACTCACTTCCTGAATCGCTCGGGTACTTTCATCCGCATCACGCTCTTCTACAATATGGAGCATCGATCCATGTTCATCACGAACAACCCGACCATAACCATGTGGTTTATCTTGAAACGCCGATAGTAAAGAAATATCTGCTGACGATGCAATATGTTCTTTCAAGAGTTTTGCCAATGTCTCCGAACGCAAAAGTGGGGTATCCCCACATACAATCAATACATGTTCAGCATCAGCACAACTCAATTCACCCTGCTGAACAGCATGCCCCGTTCCCAACTGTTCAGCTTGCAAAACCCACCCCACTTGGTGCTGCATATTGATAGAAGCTTGCACCTGACTCGAACCATGCCCTGTCACAATAGAAATTCCCGCAACATTGAGGCTCTCCAGTGTTATTAAGACATGCTCCAACATACTTTTACCCAACAGTTCATGTAAAACTTTGGGTTTCGCAGAACGCATTCTTGTACCTTGCCCTGCGGCTAAAACCAATACGTGCACATCAGAAAATAAATAGGGAATCACAAAAAACCTCGGAAGAAGAAAGTTAATTAACTTTTTTATAACGTTTCATCATTATAAAAATCTATCGTTGTTCAGCTTACCACTGATTTATTCAATCACAAAGTTAAAAGCAGCATTTTATTCTGCTTGCTGTACTTGCTAAGCCCTGCTACATGATTCAAGCATAAAAACCATCCTATGATACCTACACATATCATTGCATACTGGTTTCGGATCCAGCCTGAGAAGAACTGCATTCGAAATCAAGATCCAAATAACATTTAACATGATAAGGATAATTTTATACTTGAACTAGCATACAAGGAAAATCAACAGTAAACCAAATAACCACCGATTTTTAGCACAAAAAAAAAGGGCCGCACAAGCGACCCTTTCCATCAGAGAATATAACCCTTAATGTTTCTTTCGTTTTCTCAGAAATGCCAAACGTGCACTCGCAATCGCAAGTTCATTGGCTGCACGGGCATAGTCCATATCCCCGTTATGCGTATCCACAATTTCTTTGGCTTTACGTTCAGCCTCTAAAGCAGACGCTTCATCAACATCTGAAGCACGTTCTGCTGTATCAGCCAAAACCGTAATACAATCAGGTTGAACTTCTAAAAAACCGCCTGAGATAAACACTTCATCAATCTCTTCTCCGCGCGTAATTTTCAATTCACCTGCACATAAAGCACTTAGCAACGGTGTATGCTTTGGCATAATACCCAATTCTCCAGCTGCACCAGGAGCAACCACAAAATCAGCTTCGCCACGGTATACCTCACGCTCTGCTGTCGCCACGAGGACTTCAACGGTCGACATTATGATTTAGCTGCTTTGGCTGCCATTTTTTCTGCTTTAACAACAGCTTGGTCAACCGAACCAATCATGTAAAATGCTTGCTCTGGCAAGTGATCATATTCACCTGCAAGAATGGCTTTGAAACCAGAAATGGTGTCATCACGTTTGCAATAGATACCAGGAGAACCTGTAAAGACTTCAGCCACATGGAAGGGTTGAGATAAAAAACGTTGCATTTTACGTGCCCGAGATACCAACAGCTTATCATCATCAGACAATTCATCCATGCCCAAAATAGCAATAATATCTTGCAGTTCTTTATAGCGTTGCAAGGTTCGTTGTACACCTTGCGCCACTTCATAATGCTCAATACCAATGACTTTTGGATCAAGCTGGCGAGAGGTTGAATCCAACGGATCCACAGCTGGATAAATGCCCAACTCTGCAATTTGACGAGATAACACAATGGTTGAATCCAAATGTGCAAATGTGGTTGCAGGTGCTGGATCGGTCAAGTCATCCGCAGGCACATATACGGCCTGAACAGACGTAATGGAGCCAGTCTTTGTAGAAGCAATACGCTCTTGCAAACGTCCCATTTCTTCCGCCAAGTTGGGTTGGTAACCCACGGCTGATGGCATACGACCCAACAACGCAGATACTTCAACACCAGCCAAAGAATAACGATAGATGTTATCAATAAAAATCAACACATCACGCCCTTCTTCACGGAAATATTCAGCCATCGTCAAGCCAGTCAACGCAACACGCAAACGGTTGCCTGGAGGTTCATTCATTTGACCATACACAAGTGCAACTTTATCCAATACATTGGACTCTTTCATTTCATAATAGAAATCATTGCCTTCACGGGTACGCTCACCCACACCAGCAAACACAGAGAAACCACCGTGTGCTTTGGCGATGTTGTTGATCAGTTCCATCATATTGACGGTTTTACCCACACCCGCACCACCGAACAAACCAACTTTACCGCCCTTCGCAATAGGTGCCATCAAATCGATGACCTTAATGCCTGTTTCCAAAATTTCAGAGGCAGGAGCCAGTTGATCAAATGCTGGGGCAGAACGATGAATTTCCCAGCGTTCTTCGGAATCAACTTCAACGCCTTCGAAGTCAATACCTTCGCCCAATACATTCATAATACGACCCAAAGTCGCTTGACCCACAGGAACTTTAATCGCAGAACCCGTATCAGAAACTTCCATGCCGCGCTTCAAACCATCCGTCGAACCCATAGCGATAGCTCGAACAGTATTGTTGCCAATATGTTGTTGAACTTCCATGGTTAAACTGGCTTCTTCAATACGCAACGCGTTATAAATCTTAGGCAAATGACCCGAGGTGAAACGCACATCCACAACTGGACCGATGACTTGAACAATACTTCCTAAACTCATGTTATTGACCTCTCAAACTTCTAAATTACTGATTAGGCCGAAGCCGCTGCACCCGAACAAATTTCGGCAATTTCTTGCGTAATCGCTGCTTGTCGAGCTTTGTTATATGTCACTTGCAAATCTTTTACAATGTCTCTTGCATTATCTGTTGCAGATTTCATTGCTACCATCCGCGCAGAATGTTCACATGCCTTGTTTTCCAAAACACTGTGATAAACCAGTGCCTCAATGTAACGACGCAACAAACCATCCAACACAACTTGACTATCAGGCTCATATAAATAGTCCCAATAGGTTTCTTGTTCGCTTACATTTGAATCATCACAAGGCAACAAGCGCATACTCGTCGGCTTTTGAGTCATGGTATTCACATACTGGCTATACACCAAGTGAACTTCATCCAATTCACCTGCCATGTATTTATCCATGGCCACTTGCACAACACCCAAAATTTCATCCAGAGATGGGGTATCATTCACATCTTCAACACTGGCAAGAACTTTACCACCAAAACGCCGCATAAACTGACTGGCACGACGTCCAATATTCATAAAGTCTACATCAACAGGAGAGGACTCCATCAGTGACAAAACTTTTTTCATGGCATTGGTATTTAAACCACCACACAAACCTTTATCCGTCGAAACGGCTATCACGCCCATGCGTTTCACATCGCGTTTCACCAAAAAAGGATGTTTATATTCGGGATGTGAACGCATCAAATTGTGAATAACACGCTCAATACCTTCAGCATAAGAGCGTGCATCCAACACCCGTTCTTGAGCTTTCCGCATCTTGGAAGCAGCAACCATCTCCATCGCTTTGGTGATTTTTGCCGTATTCTGAGTGGCCTTTATTTGACCACGTATCTCTTTTGCAGAAGCCACTATCTACTCCTTACCAAGTGCCAGTTTCTTTAAAGTCAGAAATTGCCTTCTGTAAACTGGCAACAATTTCATCCGTCAACGCAAGTTTTTCATTCAAGTCATCCACCAATGATTTACGCTCATGAGCTAAGAAGCTTAAGAAAGCACTTTCAAAAGATACAATGGCTGATACTTCAACATCATCCAAGTCACCGTTGCCCAAAGCGTATAAAATAGCCGTCATTTCAGCAATGGATTGGGGTGAATTTTCTTCTTGTTTCAACACTTCCATACCACGTTTGCCACGTTCAATTTGAGCACGTGTTGCAGCATCCAAATCCGATGCAAATTGAGCAAAGGCTGCCAATTCACGGTACTGAGCCAAATCCAAACGCAAACCACCGCCCACTTTCTTCACCGCTTTGGTTTGAGCTGCGCCACCCACACGAGATACAGATAAACCAACATTCACCGCTGGACGTTGACCAGAATTAAACAAGCCTGTTTCCAAGAAAATCTGACCATCAGTAATAGAAATCACATTGGTCGGAACGAAAGCAGACACATCACCTTCTTGCGTTTCAATGATTGGCAATGCCGTCAATGAACCTGTCTTACCTTTAACTTCACCCTTGGTGAAGGCTTCAACATAGGCTTCAGATACACGAGATGCGCGTTCCAACAAACGAGAATGCAAATAGAAAACATCACCAGGATAAGCTTCGCGACCTGGAGGGCGACGAAGGATCAATGATACTTGACGGTAAGCCCAAGCTTGCTTGGTCAAATCATCATATACAATCAGTGCATCTTCACCGCGATCACGAAAATATTCACCCATGGTGCAGCCTGTATATGGTGCGATATATTGCAATGCAGCCGATTCAGAAGCTGAAGCAGCGACAATAATAGTGTTATCTAGTGCGCCGTGTTCTTTCAAAGTACGAACCACAGTGGCTACTGTTGAAGCTTTTTGCCCCACAGCCACATAAATACATGTTACACCTGAATTTTTTTGATTGATAATCGTATCAATCGCAATCGCAGTTTTACCCGTTTGCCGATCTCCAATAATCAATTCACGTTGACCGCGACCCACAGGAATCATCGCATCAATGGATTTAATGCCTGTACCCATCGGTTGATCCACAGACTTACGATCAATCACGCCTGGTGCAACTTTTTCAACAACATCTGTACAACTTGCTTTGATTGGGCCTAAACCATCAATCGGACGACCCAAGGCATCCACCACACGACCTTTTAACTCAGGACCGGTTGGTACTTCAAAGATACGACCTGTTGATTTAACTTCATCGCCTTCACCCAAGTGTGTATACTCACCAAAAATAACGGCACCCACACTGTCTTCTTCAAGATTGAGAACCATGCCCATGGTATCATCTGGAAACTCCAGCATTTCACCAGCCATCGCGCCAGCCAAACCATGGATAAGAGCAACACCATCTGCAACAGATACAATACTACCCACATTTGCATCCACTGCCGCTGCTTCAAACCCTTTGATTTGCTCTTTAATAATGGAACTAATTTCCGCTGTATCGAGCTTCATATTATCAACCTCTGACCTAATCTTTAAATCTTATCAGCCAACAATGGCACGTTTCATACCATCGAGCTTACTCTTCACCGAGCAATCAATCTTGCGATCCCCTATGCGTATCACCAATCCACCCAACAAGCTTGGATCTTCATGTGCAACGAGGCTTACTTTCTTACCAATTTGAGAACCAAGGATATCTGACAATGCTTTCAATAATGATGCATCAAGCGGAACCGCTGAAACAACTTCAGCCTCCACAGAAATTCCAGCTTGCGAAATTAACAACTCAAGCTCGCCCAAAATCTCTGGTAACAACGTGATTTTTCCACGAGAGGCTAACAATGCAACCAAACGCATCACTTCTTCACGTCCATCATCACTTAATACTTTATCAAAAATCGCACATTTCACAGCTTCTGAATAGCCAGAGGATGCAAAAACATCCTTTGCTTCAGCGCACGACGTTAAGTCTGAAGCTTGTTTTAATGCGGGAAGCAACATCACACCTTCCTGCATCAAGTCAAACAATGCTACAGCGTAGCGGCGTGAAATCTTTGAGGTACTCATGCCGCATCAAAGCCTTTAGAAATACTGGCATGAATCAATGCTGCATGACGCTTTGCATCCAGTTCAACACCGACAATCTTCTCAGCTGCTTGCAATGCAATGCCAGCCACTTCTTCACGAAGATCCTGTTTGGCACGGCTCACTTCTGAAGCCAACTCTTCTTTACCAGCATCAACAATTGCCACAGCTTCAAGACGAGCTTTTATAACAGCTTCCTCTTTCACTTCAGCCGCACGTCGTTCAGCCGCAGAAACAATTTCTTGCGCCTTTGATTTCGCAGCATCCAATTGCAATGCGGCATCTGCATCCGCCTTAGCTTTAGCTTCTAAACCTGCATCAGCAGCAGCCAAACCAGCCTCAATCTTTTGTGTTCTTGCTTCCATTGCATCATTCAATGGAACATACAACATTTTTTTCATCAATAGCAGCATTGTAATAAAAACAATAAACTGCCCGACTAGGGTTAAATCAATACTCATACGACCGCCTCTCGTTCTTATTTACCAGCTACTACTTAACCTAAGAATGGGTTAGCGAACAAGAACCACAATGCGAAAGCCATGATAATGAAAGGAAAAGATTCCATCAAACCAGCAAAAATAAACATGTTAAACATCAATTGAGGGCGCATTTCAGGTTGACGAGAAATACCTTCCAATGTTTTTGAACAAATCAAGCCCCAACCAATCGCCGAACCCAAACCTGCGGCGGCTAAAATAACCCCGACTGAAATTGCCGTTGCGGCTGTAATAATTACTTCTGCTTCCATTTTATACTCTCCTATTTAATTAAAAACTACGATTTTAAAGCTAAACTTAATGTTCTACAGGCTGATGTGCAATTGACAAGTACACCACTGTTAGAATCATAAAAATAAAGGCCTGCAACAAGCCAATAAACATATGGAAGAACGACCAAGCCAAGCCCACCAATAATCCCATAATTTCAGACACGATACCGCCAAAGCTCATCAGATCATGCATATTATCCACCAAAAGAAGTGAAGCAATCAAGAGAAAAATCACTTCGCCAGCAAACATATTACCAAACAGTCGAAAGGATAGACTTAAGGGTTTAGCCAGCTCTTCAATGAGTTTTAGTGTTAAGTTCAATGGAATCAAAAGAACGCCTAGAAATTTCACGACTGGATTTTTAGAATCCAAAAGAAGACTTGCAAAAGGCTGTAATAATAAGTCTTTCATAAAGTGAATAGGCTTAAGTTTGAATTCATAGTAGAGAACCAAAGCAAACACCACCAAAGCCATGGCTACAGGTAAGTTCAAATCATTGGTTGGTACAGGGCGAAATGCTGGCGCACCAAGACCTTCTGCAATATGCCCCAATAAGTATGCAGGCAAAATATCAAAGAAATTACACAAGAAAATAAAAACAAAAATAGTCAGTGCCAAAGGCGCAACCAATGGATTATGAACTGGGAAGTTATCTTTCACAGTATCATTCACAAACCCAACAATGGACTCCACTGCGTTCTGCGCACCTGTTGGCGCACCCTCAACAATACGTCCTTTCAGCCATGCTGAAAAACCTAATATAAGGCATGCTACAAAACCAGTCACCAACATGGTGTCTATATGAATTTGCATAAATGGATTACGTTCATCTACGGGTAAATTCTGCTGAAACGAGTATGTCCAATACTGTAAGTGCTCAGCAATCCCAGTGCTATGTTCCTCAGCTGCCAATGCAACCTCCCATTAAATCAATCATCCCGTCATCTTCTGCCAATGCTTAACAAGGTGTAGGCAGAAAAAAAGTACGACACCACATATGCGAGAACCATCCCTCCAAGCACGGCCAATAAGTTCAAACCTAGCCAAACAAAGGAGAGAAGCGCCCCAATAAACAATATATATCTTAACGCGGCCGACAAATAAATATCACGTTGATTCACATCTTCACGACGAAAGACGCGCTGCATCAACCATGCATTCAAAGCGACCAATAGAGAACCTAAAAGAACACTGATACCCTGAGATGAACCCCAAAAAACATACAGTGCCAGCGAGATTAAAGAGCTTACAACCATTTGAGAGGTGATTAAAAAAGAAATCCCCTCAAACCATTCAGAAGCACCATTATCTTGCATATTCGAATTCAATCGAATCCTCCAACCCTCTAAATATGGCGGCGATTTCTAGCGTCATCATAGCCACTTGGCAAGATAAAAATAACCACTTGAAAAAATGCAAGTTAAAAATCTACACCTAACCACACTTGGAGTACCCGCATTCTAAACATGTATCACACCCATCCATGCGAACCAAGGTCATGGCCGCACACTTCGGACATTGCATGGCATTTTTCATCGCAGCGTCACCCAAACGTTCTTTGATCTTTTGTTTTTTCGCTTCAAGCTCTGGTGTATCCAATACACCTTCCAACATACCAATGGAAATCAGATGTTGCTGGATCACTTCGCCAATATCTGCCACCAATGAAGGCATATATTTGCCACCTTTTTTAAAATAACCACCACGCGGATCAAAAACAGCCTTCAACTCTTCAACCAAAAAGGTGACATCCCCGCCTTTTCGGAAAATAGCTGAAATCACACGGGTCAAGGCAACAATCCACATAAAATGTTCCATATTTTTGGAATTGATAAAAATTTCAAAGGGTCGGCGATGCTCATTTTCTTCACCTTGGTTGATAATCACATCATTGATCGTGATATACATCGCATGCTCTGATGCAGGTGTTTTGATCTTATAGGTACTTCCTTCAAGAATCTCATCACGCTCCAACAAAGGGGCATCCACATTTTCAACAACAAGCGATGGTGACTCTGAATTGACAACTTCATACGCAGTAATTTTTTTAACAATCTTCACAACCATGATATACCCCTAAAACTTACCATAATAACCCTCTTTGAGTGCATCAAAGAGGTTTGCTGCTGTATGCATTTCACCATCATATTCAATATCCTCATTGCCCTTCACTTCAACGCAAGAGCCATCCTCTAGGGTGAATTTATACGTTGTTTTTGCCAAATCTTCCTCTTTCACCAACACACCTTGAAATACTGCGGGGTTATAACGAAATGTTGTACACCCCTTTAAGCCTTGGTCATAAGCATACATATAAATATCCTTAAAATCCTCGTAAGGAAAATCCGTTGGGACATTGGCTGTTTTGGAAATAGAGGAATCCACCCAAATTTGCGCTGCTGCTTGAATATCCACATGCTGTTTTGGCGTGACTTCATCTGCCGCTATAAAATATGCTGGAAGCTGGCTTTTTTCGCCATGGATAGGCGGCATAGCATCCGCACAAATCAATGCACGATATGCCAATAATTCATAAGAAAACACATCGATTTTTTCTTTCGATTTTTTGCCTTCACGGATCACATTACGTGCATAATGATGGGCAAACGATGGCTCAATGCCATTCGATGCATTGTTTGCCAAACTCAAAGAAATCGTACCCGTCGGCGCAATCGAAGAATGATGGGTAAAACGGCATCCTTTTTCAATCAACGCATCCAACAAGTCCTGATCTTCTTTTCGCCCAGTTTGGCCAAATTTCTGCATATATTTTGAGTATTTTGCCCATAAAATGCGAGCTTTCACCTTCTGCCCAACCTTAATACCATCATCAGCCATTTCAGGGCGTTTTGCCATGATTTCGGGTGTAATTTCAACATTTTCATTCATCACTGGTGCGACACCCTTTTCTTCACCCAGTTGCAACCCAACCTCAAAACCAGTGCGTGCTAGTTCATAGGATACTTTTTCTGTAAAGACCAAAGACTCCGAAGATCCATACTTGCAACCCATCATGGTCAAGGTTGAACCCAAACCCAAAAAACCCATCCCATGCCGACGTTTTGACACAATCGCATCGCGTTGCTTCTCTAAAGGTAGACCATTGATTTCAACCACATTATCCAACATGCGGGTAAATATCGCCACCACGTCACGATACATATCCCAGTCAAATTCCACTTGATCCGTAAATGGATGTTTAACAAATTTCGTTAAGTTCACAGAACCCAGCAAGCATGCACCATAAGGCGGCAAAGGCTGTTCGCCGCAAGGGTTGGTAGCGCGCACATCTTCACAAAACCAATTGTTATTCTTCTCATTCACTTCATCAATCAGTATAAACCCAGGTTCAGCATAATCATAGGTCGATGCCATCATCACATCCCACAAACGCTTCGCTTTGATGGTGCGATACACCTTGCAAGCCACTTCACCACCATCATTGCGCACCACATCATCTTTAAAGTGCGGCATCTGCCGCCAAACAATGGTGTTTTTAGCATCATCCAATTCTGATTGATTGGCTGGAAAAATAAGCGGCCAATCCTGATCGTTTTTCACAGCTTCCATAAAATCTTTGGTAATCAGGCACGATAAATTAAACTGGCGCAAACGACCATCTTCACGCTTGGCTTTGATAAATTCGATGACATCTGGATGAGAAATATCAAAAGTTCCCATTTGTGCGCCACGGCGACCGCCAGCAGATGAAACAGTGAAACACATTTTATCATAAATATCCATAAAAGATAAAGGTCCTGATGTATACGCACCAGCCCCTGTGACATACGCTCCCTTGGGACGCAAAGTAGAAAATTCATAACCAATGCCACAGCCTGCTTTAAGCGTTAAACCCGCTTCCTTCACCATTGATAAAATACCATCCATGGAATCGGGGATAGTACCTGAAACCGTGCAGTTGATGGTGGATGTCGCAGGTTTATAAGCTTCAGCACCCGCATTGGACATAATCCGTCCAGCAGGAATAGCACCATGTGCCAAAGCCCACGTAAAACGGTTGAACCAATATGCTTGTTTCCCTTCATCTTCAACATTGGATAAAGCACGCGCCACGCGCTCCCAGGTGGCCGACAAATCAGCATCTACAGCTTTGCTGTTTTTATCTTTCAAACGGTATTTGGTGTCCCAAATATCCTGACTTGCGGGCTGTAGTGGAATATCTTTCTCGATGTTTTTAACTGGTGCTAAGGACGCTTGAATTTGCGATGTCATGGCATGATCTCCGTACGCCAAGGAGAAACATCACTGATCAAAAGCATTGCTCATCCACAGGCTAGTCCCATAAGGGGCGACGCATCATAAGTACTACATATAGGGTGTCAATATTATCAAACCACAATGGGTAGTATAAAACAGTCAGACCTTGCACGCAGATTACTTGCAAGTTATCTACAAATATTTGCCAGTTTACTGGAGCTTATATAGCTAGATGCTAGCATTCCAAACATGAATCAACACACACATTTTGGTTATGAAACTGTTTCCACGGATGAAAAAGCAGGCAAAGTGATGGGAGTCTTCTCATCCGTCGCCAGTAAATATGACATCATGAATGATGCAATGAGCATGGGTATGCATCGATTATGGAAGTCCCACATGATTGCACGCTCATCCCTTCGCTCAGACGGCATCGCATTGGATGTTGCCGCAGGATCGGGTGATATCGCAATTGGATTACTGAAAAGAATGCAGGTGCAAGCAGGCGGTTCAGGGCGCGCTATTTTAACGGATTTGAATGGCCCGATGTTAGCCGAAGGTGCAAGACGTATTGTCGATGCGGGATACTTGCCCAGTACGGCGGACTGCATTCAGTCGGATGGCACAGAACTACCCTTTACCGACAATAGTTTTGACTCTGTTACCATTGCTTTTGGTATTCGAAATTTCGTTGATGTTGATGCAGGTCTTGCTGAGTTTTATCGCGTGTTAAAACCAGGTGGACAATTCATCTGCTTGGAGTTTTCCAAACCCGTCTTGCCGCTGCTGGATGTTATGTATGATGCCTACTCTTTTAATGTCATTCCTGCCCTAGGAAAGTGGATTACGGGTGATCGTGATTCCTATCAATATTTGGTCGAATCCATTCGTCGCTTTCCCGATCAACATCGTTTTGAGCGTATGATTCAAAACGCGGGTTTTGATTTGGTTCGGCATGAAAATATGACAGGTGGCATTGTTGCCCTGCATCGAGGTTACAAAATATGAGTGTGATGTTTTTACCCTTACGACTCATCCCTTTACCTGTTCAATGCGTGGTCATGTCAACGGTATTGGACTTAGCCTTTTCACGTGACACATCATTAAAAGAGCATTTGGATGGCTTAAATCAGAAGGTCTTTCGCATTCATGTGAGTGATTTGGACAGCATTTTTTACCTTGGCTTTAAGGCAGGGCGAACTTGGGTTCACCCGCAATACTCGGGGGATATTGCCGTAAAAATCACGGCCAGTACGACAGGTTTTTCACGCATGTGTTTTGCCCACGAAGACCCTGATGACTTGGTCTTTCAGCAAGTCCTTCAACTCTCAGGCGACTCTGAAGCCATGCTTCGTTTCAAAAAGTTGCTTGCCGCTGCCGATTTGAATTGGGAAAGTGAATTGCGTGCATCCTTTGGTGAGTTTTTTGGTAGCCGTGTGGCCAAAGCCGCACATGCACTGGTGAAGGTTGAAAGCAAGCTGACATCCACATCCAAAGAAACCTTACAACACTATCTCAACCGTATTGAGGCTCCCAATCAACAGCGTTTACAAACATGGCAAGCAGGCGTGGAACAGCTTACCCATCAAAATAATCGCCTCAAAACCAAAATAACGCGCTTAGAACACCGCACTGAACATCTTCATAAGCCTCACAACACATGAAATTATCTGGCAATATTCGACGCAACCTTCGACTTTTACGCATTGGCTACATTTTAACCTCACACGGCATGGCTGCCCTTGCCATGCGGATGCGTTTGCTTCGCCCTTATGCTTGGTTGATTCAGCTCTTTCGTGATGACACCCTACCGCATGATTTGGGCGGTCAAATTCGTGAAGCCCTTGAAAAACTTGGGCCAACCTTTATCAAGTTTGGTCAAATGCTTTCAACACGCGTGGACTTATTACCGCTCGAAGTCGCACTGGAATTAAAAAAACTGCAAGATCATGTGCCGCCAGCTCCTTTTGAACATGTCCAAAGCGTCATTGAGCGCACCTTCAAAAAGCCTTTAACAGGTGACGGTGGGCTTTATCAATCTTTTGATGAAATCCCGATTGCGGCCGCCTCGATTGCCCAAGTTCACTTTGCGATTCTGCCTGATGGACAACAAGTCGCCGTCAAAGTTCGTCGTCCTCATATTCATAAAACGATTGAAGCGGATTTAGCCATTCTTCGTTTGCTTGCGACGATGTTTGAACGTTATTTCCCTGAATATCAACGCCTCAAAGCCAAGTGTGTCGTTGAAGAATTTACCACAAGTATTCGCGGGGAGTTAAACCTACGCGCTGAAGCCGCTCACGCCAGTCGTTTTGAAGAAAATTTCAAAGCCTTGGATGGTGTGCGTGTCCCCCATGTTATTTGGGATTACACCCATGTGGAAGTCCTTACCACTGAACGCATCATGGGTTTTCCTATTGATGAACGTGCCTCTATTATAGCAGCAGGTCTTGACCCCCTTAAAATCTGCGAACGTGCCACCACATTATTTTTTCACATGGTGTTTGTGGATGGTTATTTTCATGCTGACATGCACCCTGGCAATATTTTTGTGGCTCAAAATGGTGATATTGTATTGCTTGATTTCGGCATTGTTGGACGCTTGGATTTGCGACCCCGCCGCTATCTTGCGGATATGTTGCTGGCATTTTTACGCGCTGATTACCATCAAGCTGCCATTGTTCATGTTGAGGCAGGTTATGTACCGCGTGACACCAATATTTCTGCTTTTGAAGATGCTTTACGTGAAGTTGCGGTACCTATTTTCAACCGACCGCTGGCTGACATCTCCATTGCTGAATTATTACTTTGCATGTTTGCTGTCACCGAACGATTTCAAATGGAAACCCAACCAGAACTACTCTTGTTACAAAAAACCATGGTGGTGATTGAAGGTGTTGCCAGAGAGCTGGCCGATGATGTAAATATTTGGGAGCTTGCCAAGCCCCTTGTCAGCACGTGGATGATGAAACATCTCGGTCCCAAAGCCAAAATCGAACATGTCGCAGAAGATTTAAAAACACAACTTCATGACTGGATGACACTGCCCACCCGCATGGACACCATGATTGAACACGTCATACAAAGTAAATTGATGGAGCCGCCCAAGCCCTCTATTCTTCCCTTATTGATGGGTGGACTGTTAAGTGCTGTCGGTATTGCCATGCTACTGGGACAAACCTTACATATTCCCCATTGGCATCTTATTTTAGGTAGCAGCTTGTTAATTTTCGGCATCATTATGATTTTTCAACGCAAATCCTAATGGATACACCCAAGCTCATTGCTTATACCGATGGCGCTTGCTCTGGCAACCCAGGTCCTGGCGGCTGGGGTGTATGGTTGCGCTATGGCGAACATGAAAAAGAACTGTGCGGTGGTGAAAAACACACCACCAACCAACGCATGGAGTTGCGCGCTGCCATTGAAGCACTGAAAGCACTCAAAAAACCATCACACATCACCATTTATTCAGATTCCAAATATGTGATTCAAGGCATCACCGAGTGGATTTCAGGCTGGAAAAAGCGAGGCTGGAAAAATGCCGCCAAAAAGCCTGTCGTTAGCCAAGATTTATGGGAAACATTGGATGCCTTGAATCATATTCATACAGTCGATTGGCAATGGGTGAAAGGTCATGCAGGCAATGAAGGCAATGAAAAAGCCGATGAACTCGCACGCCAAGGGATTCCCAAAGTCACTCCTTAAAGACGCTTGGATCAATCTCATATTGGCGAATTAATTTACGCACGGTATTGCGATTCAATCCCAACATATCAGCTGCCTTCAACTGATTTCCGCGACATTTTTCAAGCACCAAATTTAACAAGGCAGGTTCAACCATCGACAAAAGGTGATGGTGCAAACCTGTTGCCTCGGCATAGCCCAGTTTATCCATATAAGCACGTAAACAGCGGGTCACGGCCTCATCCAAAGATTCCAAGCCACCCAAGGCTTGTTGCCCACCATCATGACCCAATGCCAATGCCACATCCGATACTGTAATGCTTGCACCAGGGGTTAACACTGCCAAACGCCGCATCACATTTTTTAATTCGCGGACATTGCCATACCAATCATGGCGTTTGAGCAAATCAATGGAATGATCCAATAAAATCGGTGCTGTCATGGATAATTCATCGGAGGCTTGTTGCAATAAGGTTGCTGCCAATTCAGGAATATCATCCCGCCGCTCACGCAAGGGTGGAATATGTACAGGAATCACATTTAAACGGTAATATAAATCTTCACGAAATTGTCCGTCACGAATTTTTTGTTGTAAATTTTGATGTGTGGCGGCCAATAAACGCACATTGACCTTCTTTTCTTCATTGCCACCAATGCGTTGCACCATGCCCATTTCCAACACACGCAACATTTTCGATTGCAACACCATGGGCATATCACCAATTTCATCCAAAAAAAGTGTGCCACCATCGGCATCTTCAAAGCGTCCTGTACGATGTTTATCCGCGCCTGTAAACGCTCCTTTTTCATGCCCAAACAATTCCGATTCCAGTAGCTCCGCAGGAATCGCGGCAGTATTGATGGCGATAAACGACTGATCCTTACGATGACTTAAACGATGTAACTCGTGTGCGACCAGCTCTTTGCCTGTTCCCGATTCGCCTGTAATCAATACGGTTAAATCTGACGGTGCAACCCGTCCCAACGTCCGAAACAACACTTGCATGGCAGGGCTTCGCCCAATAATCATGCTCTTTTTTTCTTTTTCCGCAGTCTGTTTTTTTTTTGCACTTTTCGCTTGTTTTTTAGGCTTTTTAGCACTGCCCAACACACGTTGCGCCAAGCTTCGGACTTCATCCAAATCAAAAGGTTTCGGGAGATATTCCATCGCCCCTTCTCGGTATGCCTCGGCTGCATGTCCAAAGGTTGTTTCAGCCGTCAACATAATCACAGGTGCTGTAAACATGCCCGAAGATAAGGCTTGCATACCATTGCCATCGGGCAAAAAAACATCCAAAAAGACCAAATCTATGGTTTGAGATTGCAAGGCTTTTGCATCAGCTAAATTTTCAGCCTCAAGCACATCAAAGCCTTCTTCTTTTAAGACACGCGACAAAATCCAACGAATACCCGCATCATCATCAACAATCAATGCGTGCATACATGATCCTGATTGGCTTTAGTAATAGGTAAATGCATGATGAAACATGTGTCATACCTGCGATATTTCACACTCACACGCCCCCCATGTTCTTGCATGACACGCTGAACAATCGCCAAGCCCAAACCACTTCCACGCGCTTTACCTGACACATAAGGTTCAAATAAACGATGTTTTAAGTGTTCAGGAATGGCTTTGCCATTACTGCGAATACACAACTCCAACACCATGCCTTGATGCCCTCGCAATGCCACCATCGGCGCAACACGGGTTTCCCAAACAATCCGATCTGCCCCTGCTTCCAGTGCATTTTGCCATAAGTTTTCAATGGCTTGGCGAAAACGTTGTTCATGCAATAAAATATCAGGTAAACTGGGGTCAAAGACACGTTGTACTCGCACCCCTTCCACATTCATACATACATCGTCAATCAGCGCATGAATATTGACCGCTGATTTAGCAATATTGGCATGCGGACCCACTTGTAAAAAAAGATCAATACGCTGACGAATACGATCCACTTCATCCATAATATGCTGACTAATTTCCTTCGCATCTCCCACACTTTGTTCATGCAATAATTGCGCAGCCCCCCGCAAGGATGCCAAAGGATTTTTCACTTCATGCGCCATTTCCAAAGCAATACGCGCCACAGCCTCTGCCATTTCATGGCGATGGGCATGTTCTTCAACTTCCGAACGGTTGGCTTCAGGTAGCAGCGCAATGACCACCCCTTCTTCATCTTGCCGACATGAAAAGTGTAAGGAATACGGCATATGGTTATCACGACCACAAAACCCATCATCCGCCACCGTCTCACCCAACAATGCGCGTGATAACATCGCTTTAACTTCGGAAGAAGGCTGCATAAAGCGTGATAAATGAACGCCCGATAAACGCCGCAAGGATGTGCCTAGATAACTTTGTGCTAACTCATTGGCATGCGTGATATGCCCTGCTTTATCCAATAAAACCACAGCAACAGGCATCATCCCCAACAGTGGAAAAGTTACATCTTGTTGTCTTTCATCAAATTTCATCAAACCGATGCCAGCACTTCTGTATCCAAGGATAAGAAATACGCTTTTGCTGTATCCAACTGCGCTTGCCAATCATCCAAGCGTTGAAAATGCCCGCGAAACTCTGCGGAATCACGAAATCCTTTACTGTACCAAGCCACATGTTTTCGAGAGACTTTGGAAGCAAATGTCACACCATGATGCGCTGCCAAATGCTGCATATGCTCCAACACCACATCCCAACGCTCTTGGGCTGTGGGTTGCGTAGGTTTTTCCAAGCCCATGATAGCAGCATGGACTTCTTGAAGCACCCAAGGATTACCTTGTACGGCGCGACCAATCATCACCCCATCAGCACCTGAAACACGCAGCATCTCTAAGGCACTCTCACCATCCACCACATCACCATTGCCAATCACAGGAATGGATACCGCATCTTTTGCCAAACCAATATCTTCCCAATTTGCATGTCCATTGAACATTTGAGAACGGGTACGCCCATGCACAGTCAGCATTTGAATGCCCTCATCTTCTGCAATTTTAGCAATCCGCGCCACATTTTTACTGGGTTCATCCCAACCCGTACGAATTTTAAGCGTGACAGGTATATCAATCGCTTCCACCACCGCCCGAATGGTGCGTGCCACCAAAGCTTCATCTTTTAACATGGCAGAGCCAGCCACTTGCTTACATATTTTTTTCACAGGGCAGCCCATATTGATGTCCACAAAATCCGCACCATGCGCCACAGCCCAATGCGCGGCATCGACCACAAATTTAGAATCTGAGCCTGCAATTTGTATCGAAACAGGCGATTCATCCGTATCCAACTCTGCCATACGTTCCGTGCGTTCGCGCCCTTGCTCCACCGCTCGTGACGCAATCATTTCTGTCACCGTTAAACCAATACCGTAACGTCTACAAATTCGTCGAAAGGGTAAATCAGTAATACCCGCCATTGGTGCTAACACCACGGGGGATGAAATATGATGTGTACCCAGTTGAAATCCAGAAAGAACTGCTTGTGCCAAAATCGAAACCTCTGCCTAAAAAAGAGGTAAGGATATAAAATATTGTGTGTTTGTCGAACCATCCTGAAAATATTTTACTTGATTTTATCTAAACTCAAAAATCACCTTGTAAGTCCATCGCAACCGTTATTTTTAAAAAACTGATATTACGCGCTTGACTGCAATAGATCGTCACCCCCGAGTGCTTGTGTCGAGGGTCTATCATTGGCACTGGGTCAGTTGAGTTTGATATGATTTATGGGTGAGCTGTTGATAGCACCTGCATTCTAAACATCTGAGCGATAGAAAATGATTTTTCGACGATCCCTAAAGCTACAGCGGGCACTTTTTTGGTTGTAAAGTGCTTGCAAATAAAGTTGTGAAAAATCCATTGTACATTGAGTCGCGCTTGCAACCGTTCTGTATTCTTAGCATATGTGTTTGTTCTACGTCTGTAGCAGGACAGTTTTCGTCGCAATGCACTATTAAAAGCTTCCAAATGGTTGGCATGAATGGCGTGATTTTCAGTCGCAAGTGTCGTTGCTGGATGTTCAGGTTGTGGTGCCTGATATTTTTCTCTTTTAGGTCCTTTTTTATGTGCTTGCGACCCTTTATTTTTAACACGAACAATGACATTTTCAACCAATGTTTTGGCTGGACGACCTCGTTTTCCAGTCCGAATAACTTCATGACATATTTCAAAAAGCATATTTCCATAACGACGTTCGCCATCCGTAAATAGCGAAAGTTTCTGTGTTGTTTCAATGACTTGCGCAACAACTCCCATCGCATCCATGAATAAATAATGGTCTTTTTCACCACACTTTAAATGCCAAATAAAGCGAGAAGCACGTTCCATGAGAACAATCGTCCAGCCTTGTGATTCATCTTGCGGGGTGTTTTTATAAACCTTGGTATAAAGCTCATCGCCTTCAATAATTTGACTCACAAACTTTTGACATTGAGCATATAATAACAATGTTTTTTTAAGACTTCCGAGCTTATCCAACCAATTTCTAACTGTATTTCGACTAACCTCAAATGTTCGACAAGTAGCATTGATACTCATGCCTTCATTTAAACTTTTCATAATTTTTATAATCGTATCCATGTTGGTTCTAAGCCCTGCCAATGGCGTGTTTTTTGTCTCAGAAAAATGATTATGGCATCCTTTGCAGGCATAAATAAAGCGTATTTCGCCACTCTTAACTTGATACTGCATGTGTTTTGTCTTGTCTAAAGCATGGCATTGAGGGCATCTAATTTCTTGTAACATCATGAATACTAATCCTTGTGAAAAAGCGCATTTTCACAAGAAATTACATATAAAAAACTGAATTTAAACCCTTTCAAACTCAACTGACCCAGTGCCTCGAGAGGGACATCGCTTCGCTCTGCCCCTCATGCAGGTCGTTATGCCTTTAATACAACTTGATAATAATTTAAAAAAGCTCTAAAATTAGCACTGTTTTATAATCTTATTATTAAGGAGTTAATATGAGGCAGGTTTTATCCAGTTGTTCTGCAAGTATTTCAGAATTGAAGAAAA
>JAUZQO010000030.1 GCA_030950925.1 Mariprofundaceae bacterium | reverse complement strand
GTCTAAAGCATGGCATTGAGGGCATCTAATTTCTTGTAACATCATGAATACTAATCCTTGTGAAAAAGCGCATTTTCACAAGAAATTACATATAAAAAACTGAATTTAAACCCTTTCAAACTCAACTGACCCAGTGCCTAGGATTTACATTGGAAGAAATTAAATCACTTCTTTCATTTCGTTCGAGTCGTGTGAATTGCGCTCAAGTACGTCAGTTGGCGCAACAGAAATCTCAAGAAATTGACCATAAAATTCATCAATTATCCAAAATAAAGGAAGTCTTGGATGAATTATCCGTCAAATGTAAACAAGACAGTGATGAAAGCTGCCCTATTTTAAATACACTGGAGGATTGGGATGAATCCAACACCTAAACACAATAAAAAACCGCTGATTGCAGCACTTATGACGGGAACATTGGCATCGGCATGCTGCCTTGGTCCTTTGTTGGTTGTCAGTCTTGGATTGGGTTCAGCATCCATGTTTATTGCGCTGGAACCTTATCGCCCCATGTTTGCAGTGCTTACATTGAGCTTGTTGGCTTGGGCAGTATGGCAACACCATCAAAATAAAAAAGCATGCCAAAATAAGGGGTGTGAAGCTAAAAAACCAACCATGATATGGGTGATGGGTGCGATGAGTATTGTATTGCTTATTTCGCCATCTTTGCTGCCATATATGATCAAATAAAGGAGAAAAAATGATGATAAAAAGACATATTATAAGTACTGGTTTATGTGTTGCTTTGATGAGTTTGCCAATGGCTGCTCTAGCACAAGAAAAAATTGCCCATTTAGATATATCGGGGATGACATGTGCTGTATGTCCTATCACGATTCGTCATTATGTGTTAAATATGAAGGGAGTTCATGATGCAAGCATTGATCTCAAAACTGCAACAGCTTTGGTTTCCTATGATGATCAAAAACAATCTTCCCAAAAAATCAGTCAAAGTATTACAAAATTAGGCTACCCAACAACCATTTCAAAAGGAGAATAAATATGAATGAAAAATACCATACACCCATAGAAAACAACCGCTTATATTCATGGCTAAGTGTGTGTTTTGGCGTGCTGCTTGCAAGTCTTATCTTATGGATGGTGCTTACTTGTACATCATGTCATACGTGAGTTTATTATGAAATCATCCTTGTTATTAAAAACGGGTATCATCGGTTCTATTCTCTTTGCACTTTGCTGTTACACACCTATTTTGGTGCTGCTGTTGGGTGCCATTGGTTTATCTGCATGGGTAAGTTCTTTGGATGTTGTTTTATTTCCTGCAATGCTTGCCTTTTTTGTACTGACTATCTTTGCATACTGGCGCAAGGATAGAGAAGAAGGTTCATGATGGGTTGTTGTTCACACTCACCAAAAACTAGCCCAAAAGATTGTCCTGTATGTAAAAAAAAAGGTATGAGTGTGTCATGTAGGACGATGTTACACCATGTCATATCACCTGAAAATCAAAGCTTACCCCATGATTTTTTTTTCTTTTGCGGACAAAGCACTTGTAAAGTGGCCTATTTTTCTAAACAAACCAATATTTTTAAACATCAATTGCGTGTGTTTCAAGAGCATCAAGAAGATATGTTATGTTATTGCTTTGGTGTATCAAAAAAACAATTTCAGCAGGCTTTGAAGGACGGAAAGGCGGAGAGCATCAAAGATTTTATTTTGGAAAGCACTAAAAAATCGCTATGTACTTGTGAAGTGAGAAACCCATCGGGACGATGTTGTTGGGGGGAATTTTTAAAAATGGAGGAAGTATATGAAAAAGGTGTTGAAAATCACGTCTGAATCAACCATCACCTGTCCACAATGTGGACATTAGAAAAAAGAAACCATGCCCGCAGATGCCTGCCAATGGTTTTATGAATGTGAATCATGCCATGCTGTACTCAAACCCAAGCATCATGACTGTTGCGTGTTTTGTTCCTATGGTGATGTGCCATGCCCGCCCATTCAACAGGTTCTATAAGGCGGCATCCATCCATATATCCCCATACCAAGCTTGGGCTGAAGCTCCCGTGTTATCTGTATCGGTCATGATGGCAATGGCATCCACACTATCCATGTTTTCACCAAATAGACGTTGATAATCTTTTTGGATATTGCGATTTTCCATCCGCCACATACCTGCATATTCATTGCCTGACTCCAATACCATCATACGGGCATGGTCAGAATATGGATTTCCCCATGTACTCCCCACGCTTTGATCGTTTGACCAAACATAGTTGATGGCGCGTGTTTGCCAAAAAAAGATACCACCTGAAAAAACAACATACACACGAGCGACAAAATCATCGCCTTGTTTTGTGCGTTCATGTTCATTTTTTAACGTTTCTTGAATTTTCCAAGACCAGTGTAAATAGGGCGTGGTGTTCAAATCAATATTGACGTGATGAAAGAGACCTGAAGCAGTGCCGTGACTGCTTGCTTGTAAAACAAATTTTTTCTGTTGTTGAATCAATTGGTATTGGGTATCACCTTTAAAACTTTTAACTTCCCACCCATCCAAGTTTTTTTGAGAAAAATTTCCGATTTTAATCGTACTCTCTGCCATACTTGTGGTACTATATAGCAAGCATGCACATAGCAATAAACCTTTATTTATCATCAAGTAATTGATGAAGCATATCCTTATCTTGCAATTGAATGGTACCGCGTGATAAAGCAATCCAGCCATGCCGTTCAAAATTTTTTAACATTCGACTCACGACTTCACGCGCAGTTCCCAATTCAGAAGCCAAAGCTTGGTGGGTACAGTTTAATAGATGACCACCTTCGTGCTCCTGACGTTGCAACAAGACACGCGCCACGCGCTGATCCATTCGACCAAATGCCACATCTTCAATCAACATCATCATTTCACAAATCCGTTGCCCAATATGTGCCATCGCATAACGTCGAAAATCAGAAGACTCTGCCAATAGCCGATCAAAAATCTTGGCAGGTAAAAGCACCATTTCAACATCACTTTCAGTCACACCTTGAGCAGGGTAGGGCTGCAAACCCAACAAACATGTGGTGGTCAACATACAACTTTGCCCAGCCTGAACACGGTAGAGTAGTATTTCGCGACCTTCACTGTCTATTTTATAGACTCTCATAATGCCTGCCAATAACAGGACATAACCACGGCAAGCATCGCCTTCCCGAAAAAGATGGTGGTTCTTGGGTGCATGCAAAATTTTCTGCTGCTGAATCTCTTGGCGTAAGGCTTGGTTTCCAAGTTGATCCAATTCGGGAAAGCGATGTATCCAATGCATGGCTATTGGATGGCATCCAAAGCTTGTTGCAACAGTGGTTTCGCCTCATTGACCAAACATTGAAGATCGGCGTTATCAATCATGCCAACCATCGCTTCGGGGTTGATGGCTGAAACAATCGTTTGTGCTTGCTCATTTTCATAAACAATCACATTGCAAGGTAACATCAAGCCCAATTCAAGTTCCAAATTCAACGCTTGGTTGGCAAGTTTAGGATTGCATGCTCCCAAAATAATATAAGGCTTCCGACTCACATCTATTTTCTTTTTCAGAGTTGCAGCCACATCAATACGGGTTAAAATACCAAAACCCACATCTTTTAAAGCCTCGGTAATCTTCGTCTCAGCTTCTTCAATACTACCATTAAAAACACATCTCATACCATAGTCACTCATATTATTCTCCTTGTTCAATGGGATAGTTTGCTTCCATCCATGCCATCGTACCACCTGTTACATTGATAAGGTTTTGATGTCCATAGTTTTGTTCTAAAAATTGAATCGCTTGAGCCGAGCGACCACCTGATCGACAGATCACATAGACCTCACCTTTTGAGGGAAACTCATCGCTACGATTGGGGACAGTATTCAAAACAACCAATGCAACATCAGGAACATGAGCTTGTATATATTCACCCACTTCGCGTACATCAATGATGGTGCAAGCTTCTTTATGTTCTTTAGCCGACAACCATTTAGGGTATAAGTCCTGCACACTAATTTGTTTCATTATTTCACCACTGGGTAATTCTGTTTTTTCCAAGCCACAATACCACCCACAACATTTTCAATATTTGTAAATCCGTGTTTGGCTAACATCGTTGAGGCTCTAGCAGAACGTGTGCCTGAATGACAATATACATAGACTTGTTTGTCTTTGGGAACTTCTGCCATGCGTTCTGCCAATGTTTGCACAGGTATCAAGACTGCACCTTTGACATGACCTTCTGCATATTCTTCTGGTGTGCGTACATCCAAAAACATAAAGGGAATCGGAGATTTTTTACCTTGTTGCCAGTGTTCATACGCATGTTTCACAGGTGTATTTTCATAGCCTTCTGGGGTTTGCGGCCCCACACCACAGGCTGTGGCTAGCATCGGCAATAATAGTAATGTAAGCATGCCTAAATGTTTGATAGTATGCATCATATCTCCTTTTTTTATCATTGTATTCAATATTTTAACGCCCTTGCTTCACAGGTAAGCCAGCACCTTCCCATGAACCCATACCACCCGAAAAATTATAGACAGGTTCAAACCCAGCATTGGCAAGTTTGGTGGCTGCCATCGCCGAACGGTTACCTGAAGCACAAATCACTACCAATGCTTTATCTTTGCTTAGTTCATCCATACGTTGGTTGATTTGCCCTAATTCGATATGAATGGCGGTACTTGGGTGTCCTGATTGCCATTCACTATCCGAACGTACATCAAGCAAGGTATGCGCTTCATTGCGGAACTGATGGTAATCAGTCGCTGATATACTTTTTACACCTGATAATTTTGGCGCAATGAAACGCTTCCAAAGCAGCCAAAAAATAAGCGTGCCAACTATAATATTGACAATATTTTGCTGTACCCAATCCATATAAACTCCTTTTTAAATATTTATAAAGCAAGCGCAAGGATCATCGCATAGGAGAGGGGGAGGACAAATCACCTTGCGCTTACTAACTGTGTCCCTTAACCGTGTTTCAAACCCAGTTTAGAGAGAATTTTTTCCATCAAACACCATTGTGTGAAGCCTGATTGAAAGAGGTTGACACCGACAAACAATGTAAGCCATAACCAAGTCGGTTCAGATAAGTTCACGCCATTGTACAATGATGATAAACATACCGATAACATGATAAAGCTTCCTGCGATGATGCGAATGGCTCGTTGAATGGTCATATAGACTCCTTTTTTATACTCTTAGTTTTCACAAAAAGTAACTTCAGGTGATTTATTGCGCTGCCATAAATAATACATCAGCGGGGTGATAAACAAGGTTAAAACCGTAGCTGAAATCGTGCCAAAGACCATGGAGACACCCAATCCACCAAACACAGGATCAGAAATCATAATGGATGTACCTGCAATGACAGCCAATGCGGTGAGTAAAATCGGACGCGCTCGAACAGCACCAGCCTCTAATACCGCTGATTTCACATCATACCCTTGTTTGCGATAATCCAAGATAAAATCAATCAATAAGGTTGAGTTTCGCACCACAATGCCTGCCAAAGCAATCATGCCAATCATGGATGTGGCAGTGAAAGGTTGACCTGTTATCCAATGTCCTGGGAAAATACCAATCAGCGTTAGCGCAGTCGGTGCCATGACCAACATCGGTAAAATAAAGCCACCATAATATGCCACCATCAATAAATAAATGAGCAGTAAGCCAACAATAAAGGCTGCACCCAAATCACGAAACACATCCAGAGTCAAACGCATTTCACCATCCCAAAGCAAGTGATAGCCAAAGGTATCATCAGGCAAAGTTGCACCAAAATGCATACCACCTGTTTTAAGTATCACATTTGGAATAATCTCACTACCATCCAAATGCTGATCCATATCCAATAGTGAATAAGCTTGAGAGCCTTGTTTCGGTTCGCCACTCACATAACTCACTGCATGCCCATCTTTACTAAACATGGGTTTAGCGACCATCGTTTGCGTGACTGTAACAATCGCAGATAAAGGAATGGATCCATGTTGAGAACTCACATAAATACGATCCAAATCCTCAATATGCGCTCTTAAATCACGGGGTAATTGCACATGCAACATGACTTGATGACGTTCGCTCTGCATATGGACTGCGCCAAAATTGTAACCCTGCAAAAAATCACGCAATGCTGTTCCGACTTGTACCGTGGCAACACCCAGTTGTGCCGCTTTTTCTTTATCCACATCAATGGTATATTGAATCTGATCTACACCCACGGAATCATCAATATCAACCACATCATAGGTTTGAGCAAATCTTTTCTTCACAGCTTGGGCAATGGCACGCTGCTTATCGTAATCAGGGCCATAAATTTCGGCCAATAAGGTCGCACGAACAGGCGGCCCAGGTGGGTCTTCCACCAATTTCACCGAAGCCTTGGGATGTGCAGCCAAGACAGGCGAAAGCATCTTGCGTAAATCCAAGACAATATCGGATGAACTTTCAGTTCGTTCATGTTTATTGACCAAATTAACACGAATTTCACCCAAGTGCGGTGCTTCACGAAAGAGAGCCGCACCGCGTAAAATACCATTAAAATCAATCGGACCACCACGACCGACAAAGGTTTCATAATCTTTCACTTGTGGATGTTGGCGCAACACATTGCCGATTTCTCGTGCCAACGCATCGGTTTCTTCCAGTGTTGAACCTTCGGTCAAATCAAGTGTGATATTAAACGTGTTTTGATTGCCTTTGGGTAACATTTTCAATTCAACAGCACCTTCAGTTAAGGGTCCATTGATACCTGCTGGACGTATAAATTGCCAACCTGGTTCCAACATTGCACCGACAAACATGACAAACACAATCACAGAAAAAATACGGCGCGTGGATGGCTTTTCAACCAATGGCACAGCCAACTTCATATAGGTGCGATGAACCCAGTCTTTGGGTTGCTCATCTTTTTCTTCCATGGTCAAATCAGTCATTTTGCAAGGTAGAAAACGTTGTGCAATCCAAGGGGTAAACGCATAAGCAATCAACAGAGATGCTGCCATGGCAAGCGGTGCATTAAACGGAATCGGTGCCATATAGGGCCCCATCATCCCTGTCACAAATGCCATCGGAATAAAGGCAAGAATCACCGCAATGGTCGCAATAATCGTGGGTTTACCCGTTTCATTGGTGGCACGAATAATCAAGGCTGCTTTATCCGACAAATTATTCACACCTTTATGTAGATGTCGATGAATGTTTTCAATAACCACAATGGCATCATCGACCAACAAGCCGAGCGCGAGAATCAAAGCAAATAAGGTGATACGGTTGATGGTTTGATCGGCTAAAAAACCAATGGCCAACACCACAAACAAAATAATTGGGATATTCATGGTCACAATTGCAGCTTCACGCCAGCCTAAAAACAACAATAAAATAATAATCACAGTAGCAATGGCAATGCCCAAATGCTCGACCAGCATATTCACCGCATCATCAGCCCGTTTGCCTGAATCACGGGTGATGGTGACATGTACATTATCGGGGATAAAATCACCTTTCAGTAAGTCCAACTGATCGGCAATCGCTTGGGTGACAACCACCGCGTTACTGCCGCGTTTTTTTGCCAGTGAAATGGAAACAGCTGGTATTTCAGGCTCACCTGCACCTTGTTGTACAGCACCACCCAAAGCAATGCGATGGAGTTGGTTGGCTTCTGTTTGACCATCAACAATGCTGGCAATATCACGCAAATAAATGGCTTTACCTTGCCATGAACCCACCACCAATTGCCCGACTTCTTGTGCTGTTTTTAAGAATCCATTCAGCCAAATTTTAATGACCTGATTGTTGCCCACCAATGCACCCACATCACCACCACGATTAGAAGCCTGCAAGGTTTGATGCAAACGATCCAAGGGGATGCCATACGCTGCCATTTTGGATGGATCAATTTGAATACGAATATCATGATCCTGACCACCGATAATATCGGCAACCGAAACATTCGGAATGGGAGCCAATTGATCTCGAACACGTTCTGCCAAGCGTTTTAATGCCAAACCATCCATGGTTTTGGATGAGAGTGTGACCACTGAAACAGGGACATCATCCACATCCATCGGTTTAATCATGGGCTGCGATGCACCTTGGGGTAAACGATCAAGGTTGTGCATGATACGATCATACAGTTTCACAAGGCTGGTTTCTTTATCTGCTCCGACTTTGAACATGACAGTGACGACACCCATCGAATTCATGGCAGTGCCATAGGTGTGTTTCACACCCGTCATTTCACGCAACACACGTTCAAGCGGACGTACAATAAGATTTTGCACTTCTTCTGGGCTTGCGCCTTGCATGTGTACAATCACATTCGCTGCAGGCACATCAATTTGAGGATTTTCTTCACGCGGTGTCACCATCAAAGCCAATGCACCGATCAGAAAAATAAGCACACTGATAATGGGTGTCAGATTGCTTTGCATGGCAAACTTACCCAGTTTACCTGCAATATTGAGCGGTACTTCGTGTTCTTTACGCTCACTCATGGTTGAACCTTCATACCCGTTTTAAGCGCAGGTTGACCATCCCAAACAATAGTATCACCATCATGCAATCCTGCCAAAACTTCCCATTGCGCGCCTATTTTTTGACCCACACGAATCAAACGATAATGCACAATGGATTGAGCATCTTTCACATACACAGCATGCAAGCCTTGTTGACTCACGATAGCAGATTTTGGTATCAACAAGGTTTGACGCATACCCGTTTGAAAACCTGTTTGCGCATACATACCAGGGTGAATATCCACTACGGATGGCAACGATATTTTCACTAAAAATTGGTGTGATATTGGGTCAGCCGCTTGTACGACTTGACGCACGACACCTTGAAAATGCTGGTTTAAGGATGCAATCACAACATCCACACGGTCACCTTCATGAATTTTTCCAACATATTGTTCAGATACATAGGTTTGTACCAATAAACTACTCGGATCTTCTAAGGTTAAAATAGGCATACCTGCGGATGCCAAATCACCCTGTGCCATACGCTTTTCGACAACCACACCATTCACGGGTGATAAAACCTTGGCATAACTCAGTTCATGCTTAGCTTGTTTCACTTGAGACTTGGCAACATCATAGCGCAATTTTACGGTATCAAACTGTTGAGATGTCACCGCACCTTGTTTTAGTAGACTTTTATAACGTGTCATATCTGCGCGGGCATTGTTCAAATCAGCTTTGGCTTGAACCAAGGCTTGTTTGGCATGAACAGGATCAATATGTAGTAAAACTTGCCCAGCTTTGACACGATCCCCCTCACGCACCTTCATATCACGGATATAACCTGATAAACGACTACTGATGGATACACGGTGATCCGATGCCACTGTGCCACTGGTGATATAATGTGTGGCAACATCTTGCAAGTTAACCTTCAAATGCTGAGAAACTTGTGTGCTAATATGCTTGATATGAATGCTTTCAGCTTCTTTTTCTCCACAAGCTGTCAAACTTAATAAGGCAATGAAAGCCCAATATATTGGACGATTGAATACATATTTTTTGGTGGTTCTCATTGAACAACTCCCTCATTTAATAAACCTGCTGCAAGAAGCAAAGCAGCTTTGGCAAGAATCACATCATATTTGGCTTGAATGGTGGAAACCTCAGCCTCATCGGATGCCAATTGTGCGCGAAGCAGATTGGATGTGGTTTCTAAGCCTTGTTGGTAGCGCAAAGATTGAATACGCAGTGCCTCTTGCGTTTGCTTGGCTGCTTCTTGTTGGCGTTGAATATGTTGCTGAGCTAAGGTAAAGGCACGATAAGCTTGTTTGATTTCTTGTTGAATATGTTGTTGTTTATCTTGCATTTTCCATTCAAGCTGACTTGTTTTTCTTGCTGCCCCACGTTGTTGTGCATGATCAGCACCACCATCCCACAGGTTCATACTCACAGTAATCCCCACGGTACTATTGCCATGTTGGATATTTGGATTGGCACTGTTCCATGTTTGGGCAGCGACAAGATTCACCTTGGGTAAATCACTGCTTTTTAGTTCATGTTGGCGCGCTTCTGCCATGGTGATTTGTTGCTGCATGGCTTTAAAATCCAAACGCATATCGGGGGATTTTTGTAACAGTTTATCCAGTGATTTAATCGGCGCATGAATACGCGGTGGAGCCAAATCAATGGTTTGTAAGTTTTGCTGGTTGCCCATGATAAGCGATAGTCTTTCTTGGGTATTGTATGCGCTATTATTGGCTTGAGCCAACATTTGTTGCCGTTGTAATACATAGACATGAGCGTGCATAACATCACTCATCAGTGACATGCCTTTGATTTGTAAAGCTTGCACATCTTTCCAACGTTTTGTTGCCACTTGCACGGATTTTTGTTGAACCACTTGTTGATCGCGTGCTTGACGGGCTTGTAAATACATGGCAATAGTTTGATAGATGCGTTGTTGTTTCTGAAATGCAAACATCAACGCCGATGATTCAGCCTGTGCTTCGGCTTGGGATGTTGCTGCTTGCAAAGCCCCGCCCGTAAAAAGAGGAAAACTTAGCCCCAAACGGGTTTGATAATTTTGTTGGAATGAAGGGTTGTTTAGGCTGCTGGATATAAAATCTACTGCCCGAACTGATTGCTGGCTTAACTTATTTCCAAACACTTCTAAGGGGTCGTTGGTATAACGCCAGCCTGTTGAAATATTGATGTTGGGCATGGCATAGGATTGCGCTACATCCACTTGGCTACGCATGCTTTCAACACGCTCGGCTTCTGATTTGAGTTGAAGATTGTGTTGTAACATTTGATGCACACTGTCTTGTAAACTTAATGTTGCATGGCTGTAAGCAAGGGTTGGGGATAACAGTAATAGAATTAGAATATAACGATTCTTTAATATATTGGATAAAAAAAACACAGTTCAATGCTCCTTTAAAAGTGGTATATTCGCAGGAAGTGACAAAGATTCACACATATCAGGGCAATAAATGGTTTTTAGGACATGCACCAATTCAGCGAATGCAGGGTTGGCAATATGATAATAAACCTGCTGCCCTTTTTTTTCATTGTTCACAATACCAAGCAAACGCATTTTGGCTAGGTGTTGTGATAAATTGGATTGTGATGCGCCTGTTGCTTCCATCAACTCCGCCACACACATTGAACCATTCAATAAATGACACAACACACTTAAACGGAGTTCATGGGCAATGGCACGAAGACCTTCGCTGGCAGCGCGGATTTTATCTTGTGGAATAGCTTGCATGGGGCGAATGATGATATAATTTCATTATATTAGCAAGTTATAATTCTTTATGGCTATCCCCATGCTTTTCTCGATACATGGGTCGGTCATGCTTTTGTGTAGTGACGCCAAAACTAGCGCGAACTTGAGTTATTCATCTGGAGATATATTGATTTGAAAACGCCAAGCCAGTAAACGTGTACTGGTGGTGATAAACACCACACTCCAAATCAATATATTTCCCATGATACCCAACCACAATAAACCAACAAAACATAATCCGCCCAATAAACTTGCAGATGCATAAATCTCTTTATTGAGAATAAAGGGAATCTCAGCCACCATCATGGCACGCAATACACCACCTCCCGTCGCGGTCAGCATGGCAATGAATACAATACCCAAGGGCGTTAACCCTGCTTGTTCTGCCATCCAAGCACCCACCAAGGTAAAAACACCCAAACCCACCGCATCGAAAGCAATTAACCAGGATTCTTGCTCTTTGATATGCTTGCCCCACAAAAAAGTAAGGATGCCCACAGCAATAGCAAGCATCAAATAACTTTGATCGGCAAAAGCAGTAGGCGGTTGGCATCCAATCAAGGCATCACGCATCATGCCACCACCCATAGCAGTCACGATGGCAAGGACAACAGCACCCATCATATCCAACTGTTTACTCATGGCGCGCAAAGCACCCGTTAAAGCAAACACCGCCGTACCAAACAAATCAAGACAATGGATCGCATAGGGCAGAGGCATATCAAGGGTCGGCATGGTTTCTCCAATATATGAAACATAAAAAAGGCGACCCATATAGGTCGCCTTTTTCTTCAATCCGAAGCTTATTTATTGTGTAAGCTGACGCAAGACATACTGTAAAATACCACCATGTTGATAGTAATCCCATTCTTTGGGGGTATCAATTCGCACGTGTGCAGTAAATACTTTGTCATCAGCATGGACTTCCACTTCAGCTACGCCCGTTTGAATGCCTAAAATATTAAATACTTCTTCACCCGTTAGACCCAATGATTCAGCACTGTCACCTGCTTTGAATTGCAATGGAAAAATACCCATGCCAACAAGGTTCGAGCGATGAATACGTTCATAGGATTCTGCAATCACAGCTTTAACGCCCAATAACATCGGGCCTTTGGCTGCCCAGTCTCGTGATGAACCTGATCCATATTCCTTACCCGCAAGAATCACAGAACCCACACCTGTAGCTTTATATTGCATGGCTGCATCATAAATACTCATACCTTCACCCGATGGTTGGTGAATGGTGACACCACCCTCCGTGCCTGGAGCCAAACGATTTCGCAAACGAATATTGGCAAAGGTTCCACGCATCATGATTTCATGGTTACCACGGCGAGAGCCATAAGAATTGAAATCTTTTTGCGCCACATCATGATGATGTAAATAGATACCCGCAGGGGAATCGACTTTAATCGCACCCGCAGGAGAAATGTGGTCAGTCGTAACCGAATCACCCAAAATCGCGAGTACACGCGCACCTTCAATATCAGATAAAGGTGCAATATCTTTGCGCATGTCTTTGAAGTAGGGCGGGTTTTGGATATAGGTGGAATCATCATCCCATGCAAAACGGTCACCTGTGGGTGCTTCTAATGCTTGCCAGTTGGCATCACCTGCAAAAATATGGTCATACGATTTTTTAAATTGACCACTGTTCACACTGGCAACGGCTTCTGCGACTTCTGCTTGAGTTGGCCAGATGTCTTTCAAAAATACATCATTGCCATCTTTATCTTGGGTCAAAGGCTCGTTGTAGACATCAATATTCATCGTGCCTGCAATGGCATAAGCCACCACCAAGGGTGGGGATGCCAAGTAGTTCATGCGTACTTCAGCATGCACACGTCCTTCAAAGTTCCGGTTGCCTGATAATACGGCGGTGACTGCCAAATCACCATCCACAATCGCTTTGGATACTTCCGTAGGCAAAGGTCCTGAATTACCAATACACGTCGTGCAGCCATAGCCCACCACATGAAACCCAAGCGCTTTCAAGGGCTCCATCAACCCTGCATCTTGCAAATATTCCGTAACCACCAATGAACCTGGACCTAAGGATGTTTTAACCCAAGGCGCAGCATTCAAGCCCAATGCCGCTGCTTTTTTCGCCACAAGCCCTGCCCCCAACATGACCGATGGGTTGGAAGTGTTGGTACATGATGTAATGGCAGCAATGACCACTGCGCCGTTATCAATGGTGACTTCCTTCCCTTTGATGGTGGTTCTCATGGCTTTTGTGTTCAAGCCAGCTTCCGCTTTAATCACAGCCACATCTTTTTCAAAAGCAGCCTTGGCTTCACTTAAAACAATACGATCCTGCGGACGTTTAGGACCTGAAATGGAGGGGACAACGGTTGCCATATCCAAGCCCAAGGTTTCACTGTATTCAGCGTTTGAATTTGAACCAAACATACCTTGTGCTTTGGCATAGGCTTCTACCAAGGCAATATTTTCATCCGAACGCCCTGACATACGCAAATAATTTAATGTTTCATCATCAATCGGGAAAATACCACAGGTTGCACCATATTCTGGCGCCATGTTGGCAATGGTAGCACGGTCAGCCAGCGGTAAATCAGCCAAGCCTGAGCCGTAAAATTCAACAAATTTACCGACAACACCATGGGCGCGTAAACTTTCAACAATCGTCAATACCAAATCCGTGGCAGTGGCACCTTCTGGCAAACTTCCTGTTAACTCAAAGCCAACCACTTTAGGGATAAGCATGGAAATGGGTTGCCCCAACATTGCCGCTTCAGCTTCAATGCCGCCCACGCCCCAACCAAGTACACCCAAGCCATTAATCATGGTGGTATGTGAATCAGTACCGACTAAAGTATCGGGGTAGGCAACATTATCTTCATTGACAAAGATGGTACGAGCCAAGTATTCCAAATTTACTTGATGCACAATTCCCATATCAGGTGGTACAGCCTTGAAGCTATCAAACGCATTTTGTCCCCATTTTAAGAAGTTATAACGTTCTTTATTGCGCTTAAATTCAATATCGGAGTTCATCGCGAGTGCTGCATCAGAACCAAACGCATCGACTTGTACCGAGTGATCAATCACCAATTCCGCAGGCACCAATGGGTTGATTTTTTCAGCATCACCGCCCAAGCTGACCACTGCATCACGCATGGCAGCCAAATCCACGATAGCAGGAACACCTGTAAAATCTTGCATCAACACACGTGCAGGCATGTAAGCAATTTCTTTGCTGGGTTCAGCCTTAGCATCCCAATTTAAAACCGCTTCCACATCACTGCGTTGGACAACATCACCATCTTCACGTCGCAACATATTTTCCAAAAGAATTTTCATGGAAAAAGGTAGGCGAGAAGCATCTCCCGCAGCTCCTACATCATAATACGTGTATGCCTTGCCATTCACATCGAGGGTCTTTTTAGCATCAAAGCTATTGCTCACATCAGTCTCCTTAGGGTACAGCACTATTCAATTTATTCCGCAACCTAGGAAACTGCCAGACTTAGGCAACCATCACGAAAAATAGTGGGATTGAGATGGTTTTCAGCTTGAAATGAGGTAAATAATACCGGGCGGTTTCAAGTTCCAAGTGCAACACGTGCAAAATGTTTATGAAAGTCGAAGGACTCAGGCATGAATATTTCAGCAGGACACCTGAAGTTCAAGCTTTTTCGTGGTCGGGTGTTTAATTTCCATGCAATCACATCCAACT
>JAUZQO010000003.1 GCA_030950925.1 Mariprofundaceae bacterium | reverse complement strand
AACTCGGTGATGGGTGTCCAACAGCCTTGCGCCAAGACATCATCAAAGTTCCACTCATCGGCGTTGCGAATGATACAACCTGTTTTGGGTACGGTGCGTAAAAGATGGGCGAACTGACGTTGAATGGCTGCCAAATCAGGGAAAATATCGGCATGGTCATACTCAAGATTATTGAGAATCAGGGTTTTTGCATGGTAATGTAGAAATTTGGAGCGTTTATCGAAAAAGGCGGTGTCATACTCGTCCCCTTCCAGCACAAAGCTCTCGCCTTGTCCCAAACGTGCGCCACCACCAAAGTTTTCAGGGATGCCACCAATCAAAAAACCAGGTGATTGTTGGCTCACTTCCAGCACATGCGTAAGCATGGCGGCGGTACTGGTTTTGCCGTGTGTACCTGCCACAACGACAGCATGGCGGTGGGGTAAAATATGCTGACCGACAAATTCCGGACCTGAACAATATGCCAAACCTTGTTCTAAAATGCTCTCGACCTCGATGTTGCCGCGACTCATGGCGTTACCAATCAGGCAAAGGTCAGGCTTAGGCACAAGATTTTGCAAGGAAAAGGGGGTGATGGTGATGCCAAGTTCCTGCAAGTAATCGGACATGGGTGGGTAAATGCCAGCATCGGAGCCTGTCACTTGCCAGCCACTTTCTTGTGCGAGTTTGGCAATGGCTGCCATGGCAGTGCCACAAATACCGAGGATATGAAGATGTTGAGTGGGTGAAGTTTGCATGAGGCGATTGAAACAGAGAGATCAAAAAAAGTGAAGTCGCAGCTTGCTATAGAGAACCTCGAGTGCCTGTGGTGGTGTGTATGGAGGGAATCTATTGAAAACTATTTGAATACATAAGAAATCTTTGGGTATAGAAGATCGGAAGATATTTTAGACCTATTTTCTCGAAAATAACATGAAGGATCTTATAAGCGTGATGGCTGGCAACAAGTTGGGATGTGTTATCGGAGTGTAGGGAGTAGACTTGTTTTTCAGATAAAAGTATCTTATACAGTGCGGATGGGTTTTATTCAACGACAAAATGAACGGGCTGATGATGTGGGGGCTTGGGTTCTCAATATGGGCTTGGGCATTTGGCGCTTCTTGCAACTGCTGCTTTGGACTTCGCGAGCATTGATACGCATGCGTTGGTTATCTCGTCCAGCGGTGACCAATGTTGTGATTCGGCAGCTCTATTTTACAGGTGTGCAAAGCTTGGTTTGGGTGACGCTGATGGCATTGGTTACAGGTGTGTTGGCGGTCTACAATATCGCTGTGTTTGCACGCAGCGTGCAAGATTTATCACTGATTGGCAGCTTAATCAATACATTGTTGGTGCAAGAAATTGCGCCGATGGTGGTGATGTTATTTTTATTAGTGCGCTCAGGTGTAGCCGTGGTGACTGAAGTGGGGCATATGCAAGCACGTGGCGAAGATGTGTTTTTACATAGCCTCGGCATCTCCTTATTTGAATATATTTATTTGCCACGGGTGTTGGCATTTGCATTGTGTGGCTTGATTTTAACGTTTATTTTTGTGGTGATTTCCATTTGGATGGGTGGGCTGTTATTGTCATGGATGTATGTTCTGAACTTCAGTGAATTTTTGGTTGAAGTGCAACGGGGAACCGAGTTCAAAGAAGTGGTTGCTATGTTTCTAAAAGGACTCATTTATCCGTCGTTATCTTGTATGGTACTGATTGATCAAGGGCGGTGCGTTGGATCTGATCCCAATCAAATCCCTGTGCGTGTTTCATCAGGTGTGATGGGTGTGATGATGCTGGTCTTAAGTTTGGATGTGGCATGGGTGTTGTTATGGCGGCTATGAGTGATGCATTGTATTGGCATGATCTAAAGTTATGTGACCAGACATTGAAGAAGGATCATGTTTTCAAAGGTGAGAGTGTTCGTTTGGTGATGCATGAGTATATGCAAAAAGCTCTGTTGGCAAAGTTTTTTCTGTGTCCGCTCTCTCAAGCTTGTTCTTCACAAGATGTCTGGTTAGAACGTGATCAGCAAGTGTTGCCCGCAGGCAGTGCTGAATTTTGTGAGCACGTGGGGTGTATGATTCGACAGCGCGGCTTGCTGGCAAATTTAAGCTTAAAAGAAAATTTACTGCTGCCATTTTTATATGCCGATGACCATGGAAGCCTGCAACAGGCTGAAAAAGATTTGAATCAAGTGGCTCATTTCCTTGAATTGGATGGCAAGCTCAATGAAAAAGCGGGGGAACGACCTGTATATATGCATGGTTTAATGAGTTTAGGGCACTGTTTATTGAAAAAACCACATATTGTGATTGCTCAGGAGTTACACTTGGGCATGCAAGCAGAGTTTGCTGTAAAATTTCGCCGCAAAGTTTTTAAAACATTAAAAATATTGAACCCAGGTGTTTTGTATTTAACCAGTTCACAGTCCGACAACCCAGGCTTAACCTTTCATCGTAGTTATAGCGTGACATGCAACATGGATGCAAATATGGATGCAAATATGGAGCAAGCATGACCACAGAAATGGATTTTGTATCCAAAATGAAACGACAAGTGGGCTGGTTTGTGTTGCTGGGTTTGGGTGCTTTGGTGTTTGTTGTCATCTTGGTCAGTATGCGAAGTAATGTCTTTGCTGAAAAATTCACATTGTTTGTTGAACCGCCATCAGCCTCAACATTTTATGAAGGACAACCTGTAAAGTTTCAAGGTTTTAGTGTGGGGCATATTGATGACATTCAATTGCAACATGAGGGGCAGGTACGTATTCGTTTGAAACTATTGGAGCGTTACCGTCATATGCTTCATCAAGGTTCGGTCATTCACTTTGTGAAAGAAGGGTTGATTGGTGAGCAAATTGTGGAAATAACAGCAGGTAATGTTGAAAAAAAGTCTTTGGATGATGGTCAACTTTTGGAGTATCAAACCGAAGCATCGTTGGAGCAATTGTTGATTGATTTAAAGCCTGCGGTGGGCAATGCCAATGTGTTGCTGGAAGAGTTAGCAAAACTTTCTTTATGGTTGAATGACCCTAAGGGAAGCATGCAGTCCTCCTTTGCTCATTTGAATCAAATGACGCAAGGCATTCAGGGTGATGATTTGGCGGCAACAATGAAGACATTACATCAAATGATTGCTGACTTGGATCAAATTATTGCCTCTGTGAATCATAAGAAAATTGTGGGTCATGTACAAACAACCTTGGTGGCAACTAAAAAAGTGATGCAAGGTCTGGCACCGATGAGTCAAAGTCTTGGCAAGCAAGTACCTAAAGCACTGGAAAAATTAAACAGACTCTTAAAGCAGGTTAATACGCTGTCTGAAGAGTTAACGGTTGTTTCCTCAGACTTAACACAATTAACCCCAGAACTTCCGGGTGTTGCAAGGGAAGCCAAAGAAGCGCTGGCAGAAATGAAACTCACTTTGCAACAGTTACAACAATCGTGGCTACTGGGCGGTGGCGAGAAACCCAAATCCGTGGTGGATTCGGTTGAGCTCGCACCCCCTGTATTGGAAGTTCAACCATGATAAAAGTTCTTTCTGCTTTATGTTTGCTGGTATTGCTGAGTAGTTGTGGTGGTAAAACAGAACCTTATATTGATAATCCGTATGAAAACCGCATGAAAGATTTTACCCACATGGGTGTGAAAGCGATGCATGAAGAGCGTTGGAAATCTGCGGAACATTCTTTTTCACGCGCCTTGCAGATGGCTCAATTGCTCAGTGACCCTGCATTGGAAGCACGGGCTTGGTACAATGATGCCATGGCATGGAAGGCCATGGGTAATTTCTCTGAAGCCAATGATGCTTTGCGGCAGGGTTTGCGTATTTCTCGTTTGCATAACCTGAAAAAAAGTGCGCAACGTGCGCAAATACAATGGGTTATTTTACATGATGGGAAAGGAGTGTTGCCAAGTCTCGAAAAAGACGATCCTGCCGATATTGCATTAAGTTTGGGATATGTGTTGGCAAAGCAAACGGACTTTATTGGAGCGAGCCGAGCATACCATCAAGTGTTGGATAGTGCAGGTGATGAAAAGAATGGTCTATTGTTACAAGCACGGGCGATGTTGGGGTTGGCTTCCTTACCCGCTCAAGTGAAAGTAAAAAAACACGAAATCTGGGTCGAACAGGCGTTAAAACTTTTGCGAAAAGTTGGTGCGCCAAGAAAAACAGCGCAAGCTCTTTTGATGGTTGCAATGAATCATCATTATACAGTAAAGCAGCGTCGAGATGCTGCGGAGCGTGCTGTAAAAGTGTACCAGCTATTACAAGACTCACATGGTGAGAGCATGGCAGAAGATGTGCTACAGAGCATGGCATTATTGGGTGATGAATATGAATAAATTGAGTCTTCAACTGCATGCAACATGTGATTGTGTGTTGGTCTTACGTTCGATGGTGAATGTATTGTGTGCCCGATCCAAATTATCTGCAATTGAACAGAACCGTGTGGGTTTGGCTGTGGATGAGTTGTATGCCAATATTGTTCGACATGGCTACCAAGGTCAACCCAAGCCGTTGATATTTGAAGCAGATATGCTTGTTGAAGGTCATGGTGAAGTCAGCTTGAAATTTACCTTTCGCGATTATGCACCCGTGGTGGATATATCGGGGTGGGACTGTGGTGATATTGAGCCATGTTGTGCTGAAAACATGACCCCTGGTGGTTTGGGTATTCCTTTGATTCATGCGATTATGGATGAAGTGAAGCATGAAGCTATGGAAGATGGCAACCTCTGGGTGTTGCTTTATCGCCCGAAAAAAAATGAGGGAAGGAAAATACTATGAAACTTGATGTAAAGGTAGAGAAAATAAGTGATTGTGAAGCTTGGGTGCGTGTGAAAGGCGATGTGAATATTCAAAGTTCACCAGTATTAAGGGCGAAATTAAAACCTTTGTTTGAACAAAAAAAAGGCGAAATTCATATTGATTTATCGGGTGTTTCGTTTATGGATTCTTCTGGTATTGCCACTTTAGTTGAAGGCTTACAATGGGCAAGAAATACAAACGGTCGTTTTGTCTTGCATGATTTACAAGAAACAGTGAATGATATTTTTGTCTTAGCCAAGTTGGATGCGGTGTTTGAAATGGTTGGCAGTCAAGCATGAGTCTGGGGGACTTACGCGCATTTATTCAAGCACTTGAGAGCAAGAAACTTCTTCGACGGATTGCCTGTGAAGTGAGTACTGAACTGGAAATGACAGAAATTTCAGATCGTGTCTTGAAGGCTGCGGGACCTGCTTTACTGTTTGAAAATGTGAAGGGTTATACGATGCCTGTTTTGACCAACTTGTTTGGTACAGCCGAACGTATTGCCTTGGGTATGGGGCGAGAATCTGCGGATGAATTGCGTGGTGTTGGCGAACTTTTAGCCTATTTGAAAGAGCCTGAGCCGCCCAAGGGCTTGAAAGATGCGTGGTCAAAGTTTCCAATCTTGAAAAAAGTGATGGATATGCACCCCAAAACCATCAAAAAAGCATCATGCCAAGACATTGTTTGGCAAGGTGATGATGTGGATTTGCACCAACTTCCGATTCAAACCTGTTGGCCTGAAGATGTCGCACCCTTGTTGACATGGGGGCTTGTGGTGACCAAAGGACCGAATAAAGACCGTCAAAACATGGGTATTTATCGCCAGCAAAAGTTGGGTAAGAATAAATTGATTATGCGCTGGTTAAAGCATCGTGGTGGGGCGCAAGATCATTTGGAAGCCAAGAAAAGTGGTGCGACATCGTTTCCTTGTGCTGTGGTGATTGGTGCTGACCCTGCCACCATTCTTGCTGCCGTAACCCCAATCCCAGATACGCTTTCTGAATATCAATTTGCAGGACTTTTGCGTGGGCAACGTACTGTGTTGACTGATTGTGTCAGCATCCCCTTGCAAGTGCCAGCATCGGCGGAAATTGTATTGGAAGGGCATGTTTCTTTAAGTGAATACGCCGAAGAAGGTCCTTATGGCGACCACACGGGTTACTACAATGAAACCGAAATGTTCCCCGTGTTTACCGTTGAAACCATGACCATGCGTCAAAGTCCCATTTATCATTCAACGCATACAGGCAAGCCACCCGATGAACCTGCGGTGCTTGGTTTGGCATTCAATGAAATTTTTGTGCCTATTTTGCGAAAACAATTTCCAGAAATTGTCGATTTCTATTTACCGATGGAAGGCTGTTCTTATCGCATGGCGATTGTATCCATCAAAAAAGGTTATGCAGGTCATGCCAAGCGGGTGATGTTTGGTGTTTGGTCTTATTTGCGTCAATTTATGTATACCAAGTTTATTGTGATTGTGGATGATGATATTGATTGCCGTGATTGGAACGAGGTCATTTGGGCGATCACCACCCGTTGTGACCCTGTGCGTGATTTCACCATGGCAGAACACACGCCGATTGACTATCTTGATTTTGCCTCACCTGTGGCAGGGCTTGGTTCTAAAGTGGGCATAGATGCGACCAATAAGTGGAAAGGTGAAACCGATCGAGAATGGGGTCGTCCGATTCAAATGTCAGAGGCTGTGAAGCAACGTGTGGATGATATGTGGGATGACTTGGGCTTATGAATGCCAAAAACTGGTGTAATGGTTGTGATTATTAGCGTGTTTTTTGACAAGGTATGGGGTGCTGTCTAAGGTGCTGCGCTCTTTGCAGCACTGCTGTAAAATTAAATAACATACCTTGCTCTGGACGCGCAAAGCCAGAGCGTACTTATAGGTACACCGAGAGGGCGCTTTGTATTACGAAACTATCTTTATCGTAAATCCTGACGTATCACAGGAAAATACCGAACAATTAACCGACGAATTGGTTGAACGTGTTGAAAAAGCAGCAGGTCGCATCGTCAAACGCGAATACTGGGGCTCACGTCCATTGGCCTACAGCATTCAAAAACGTAAACGTGGTCACTACATCTTGTTGGTGACTGATGGCGAACCTCAAGCCATTCAAGCACTTGAATCTGCGATTCGTTTGGAAGAACGCATCCTTCGCTTTTTGACCACCCGTTTGACAGAATTATCCGATGCACCATCGCCATTGGCACGTCGCAAAACACCTGCGGCTGAAAGTACTGAAGAAACAACACCTGAAACGTCTGATGACGCTAAGCCTGCTGTAGAAACGGATGCAACAGAAGTAGAAGCGAAAACAACTGAAGCCGATGCAACAGAAGCTGGTGCAACAGAAGCTGGTGTAACAGAAGCAACACCTGAAGCTGCATCTACATCGGAAGAAGCGACTGCCTAAAGGTCAGCACTTGGTTCGACTCTCGGGTCGATTGAGTGATATTCATCAACGTTGGACCCCAGATGGAAGTTTGGCTGTTGTTGCATCGCTATGCATTGAGCGTCCCCATTTAGGGCCTCAACGAGCACAGATGATCGATGAACAACCCATGCCATTGCGTGCTGTGGGCAGGATGGCTGAAATGCTGGTTCGTTTAGAAAATCGTGAGATTGCTATCGAAGGAACATTGCGCCGCCGCTATTACAGTCGAGATGGTGAACAGCGCTGGGGTCAAGTTGAAATATGGGTGGATGTTTGTCATCCCGCAATAGATTAATTCTCAGGAGAGAACACATGAGTGAAGAAGCAAAAACACCAGAAGTAAAAGCTGCGCCAGCGGCAAGTACGCCAGCAACAGGTGATCGTCGTCCAGCATCATGGGGTGATCGTCGTCCAGCAGCAGCAGGTGACCGTCGTCCAGCACGCAAGCCTGCGGGCGCACGTGGACGTTTCCAGCGTCGCCGTAAATTTTGCAAGTTTTGCGCAGATAAGACAATGAACATTGATCATAAAGATCCCGTATTGTTGGGGCAATTTGTGACGGAGCGTTATAAGATTTTACCATCGCGTGTGACGGGTACATGTGCAAAACATCAACGTAGTTTGACCACTGCGATCAAGCGCGCACGTGTTTTGGCATTGTTGTCATTCACGCCTTTACATCACGGTTGATTGTTTAGAAATCGTTGATTCGGTGTTATTTTGATGCGTGATAACCCTCTGCCACTTCCGCCTTTTGCACAGTTTCTATTAACGAAGCATTTGCCGTGTTCGGGTTTGCTGGTGGCCATGTTGAGCAGTGTGGTGTGGTTGCCAAACTTATTCATGAGTGTGCCTTTGTTGGCTGTACTCATGAGTTTCGTTGCCATACTGTTGAATCTATTAACACCAGCGATGTTTGCCTTGATTTTTATGGGCGGTGGTTGGCGCTATAGCCTGCAAGTGGCTTTGATTGTCATGATTGCTATCATTTTTATGAGTGGTGGCAGCGTGATGTTGGGCGTGTTGATTGGCCTGCTGTATGTACTACTCCCCATTTGGGCTGCAAGCGGCTTGCCTCGACAACAAGGTTTGCAATGGTGTGCGACACGGTTGCTATTTGCTTTGAGTGCGGTGGTGTTGCTTGGCTTAAGTTTTGTCGCTTCGAGTCAGGGCTTGAGCTTGCATGCAGAAGTTGACGCATTGTTGGCTCCGATGTTTGCAGCTATGCCCACAGATGCGGGGGCTTTGCCTGCAGAAGGCTTGCAAGAAATTCGACATTTGTTGAGCTGGTCTTTACCTGGATTATTGGCTTTTGGCTTGTGGTCTATTTGGTGGTCAGGTGTGATTTATGCACGCAACTTTGCTTGCAAATATGGCTTTTATACAGGCAATAGGGATTCTATTTTATCCTTAAATTTGGGTAAACCTGTTGCCTATATGTTGATGGCTTGTTTGGTTTTGGCGAATTTCAATGTGGCAGGGCTGCAATATATTGCCGTCAGTTTGGCACTGGTTTTGGCGGGTGCATTGGCGGTGCAAGGTGTGAGTGTCGCACACGTATGGTTGAAAGCACGTGAAATGCCGATGGCGATTGCCATGATGTATGTATTGTTATTTATATGGTCCATGATGGTGATTCCCTTCATCGTGCTTGGACTACTTGATATTTGGTATGATTATCGTCGGAATGTGAATCCGACGCTTGGAGGAAAATGATGCAGTTGATTTTATTGGAACGCGTTGACGGTCTAGGAAATGTGGGTGATGAAGTAGGCGTAAAAGCTGGTTATGGTCGTAACTTTTTGTTGCCTCAAGAGAAAGCCATTGTTGCCAATGAAGGTAACCGTAAAATCTTTGAACGTCGTCGCGCTGTTTTGGAAGAAAAACATCAAGATGAATTGGGCAAAGCTCAAACTGTTGCGGAAAAACTTGCTGAATGTGAATTATCAGTGATTCGTGCAACATCCGATGGCAAGAACCTGTATGGCTCTGTTTCTAGCACTGATTTGGCATCGCTTTTGTCAGATGCTGGTTATGATGTGCAACGTCGGTTTATTTTGTTGGATGATCAAATTAAAGCAGTGGGTGAACATACTTTCCGTGTGCGTTTGCATCCAGATGTGACAGCAGATATGTCCATCAAGGTTGAAGCTGAAAGCTTATAAAAGCCCCCTGTTTTTTCTAAAAAATGATGGCTTGAATACCCCCCCCTAAAAAAACACAGTGGCCTAGGATGTTGATATGTTAGAACAAGAATTATCCTTGCGTGAGCGTGTTCCGCCGCATTCTTTTGATGCGGAGTGTGCTGTGTTGGGGGGTATTATGTTGGATGGCGAGGCCTATGAGCGCTTGGAAGGCGTGCTGCTCTCCGAACACTTTTATGTGGATGCCAACCGCAGGGTATTTGCCTGTATCGAACTCTTGATGAGTAGACACCAGCCTGTGGATGTGGTGACCATCAAAGATTTATTAAAACAAAACAATGATTTGGATGCGTGTGGCGGCGAGGAGTATTTGGGGCAACTGGTGCGAGCGATTCCGACAGCATCCAATGTGCGTCATTATGCTCATATTGTCCGTGAACGGGCTGTATTAAGGCAGCTTCTTTCAGTTTGCGGTCATATTTCTCAAGATGTCTACGAAGAACCCACGCGTGAAGTGGGTGATCATTTGGATCAAGCTGAAATGAAGGTGTTGAAGGTGGCTGAAAGCTTTAATCAGTCCCGACCAAACTTTAGTAAAATTGGCAGTTTGATGGCCGATGCTTATACCGAATTGCAGGATCGTTATGCCAACCAAGAGGCTGTCACAGGTATTGCTACGGGTTTTGATGATTTGGATGACAAAACATCAGGTATGCAGCGCGGTGATTTGGTGATTGTCGCAGGTCGTCCATCCATGGGTAAAACAGCATTTTCGATGAACTTGGCACAAAATGCAGCGATTCGCTCCAAAGAAGGGCGCGTTGTGGCTATTTTCTCATTGGAAATGTCATCCCAACAAATTGCCATGCGTATGTTGGCTGTGGAAGCACGGGTGGATATGGGAAACTTGCGAACAGGGCGTTTTTCAGCCGATGATTGGCGAGGTTTGGCTTTGGCAAGCGGTAGTTTGGCGGAAGCTGAAATTTATATTGATGACACACCCTCTATTTCTGTGCTTGAAGTGCGTGCCAAATGCCGTCGCTTAAAGCGTGATGCCAAAGGCTTGGACTTGGTCTTGATCGACTATCTTCAATTGATGTCTGGGCGTGCAGCCGAGCGTAAAGACTTGGAAATCAGTGAAATGACCCGTTCTTTAAAGGCATTGGCAAAAGAGTTGGATGTGCCTGTGATTGTGTTATCCCAGTTAAACCGTTCCTTGGAAGCGCGTGCGGATAAACGACCGATGATGTCGGATTTGCGTGAATCGGGTGCGATTGAGCAAGATGCGGATGTGATTATGTTTATTTATCGTGATGAGGTTTACAATAAGAAGCCTGAAAATGAAGGACTTGCTGAAATTATTGTTGCCAAACAACGGAATGGTTCAACAGGTACCGTAAACCTTGCCTTTATTGCTAAGTATACACGCTTTGAAAATTTACAGAAATCTATGGATTAGTGGTATGCGCGTTGTGTTGCTTAAATTGACGCTTTTTGATTGCTACTGACACTTTCTATCAGCTATTGGATGGTGTTGCTGCTGTCGCCATGTAGGGTGAATGTTTTAGTGTTTATCAGTCCATGCAATCTTTACATTTTCCCTATGTAAGATGCTTGGATGACATCCGTGAAGGGGTCGCTAGAATCGCAGCGTTTTATATCTGCGCACGCGTAAGTACGCTGACATCAACGCTATTTTGCTACCTTTGGAGCCACACTCCCCATGTTTTCATTTTTAACCAAGATTTTTGGCAGCCGTAACGACCGTATTCTGAAGCTTTACAACCCTATTGTAGAGAAAATCAATGGCTTGGAAGCCCATATGCAAGATTTATCTGAAATGGAACTTGCGGCGAAAACAGAAGCATTTCGTGAACGATTGAGCGCTGATGAATCCTTGGATGACTTATTGCCTGAAGCTTTTGCCGTATGTCGTGAAGCCAGTAAACGTGTCATGGGTATGCGTCATTTTGATTCACAGTTGGTGGGTGCGATCATTTTGCATGAAGGTAAAATTGCTGAAATGAAAACAGGTGAAGGTAAAACCTTAACCGCGACTTTGGCCGTTTATTTGCACGCCTTAGCTGGCAAAGGCGCGCATGTGGTCACAGTGAATGATTATCTTGCCAGCCGTGATGCCAAACAAATGGGTGAACTTTACAGCTTCTTGGGCTTAACCACGGGTGTGATTGTGGCAGGTATTACCCATGAAGAACGCCAAGCCGCCTACGCATCGGACATCACTTACGGTACGAACAATGAGTTTGGTTTTGATTATTTGCGTGATAATATGGCATTTAGCCATGAAGAATTGGTACAACGTGATTATGCTTTTGCCATTGTCGATGAAGTGGATTCAATTTTGGTGGATGAAGCCCGCACACCCTTGATTATTTCAGGTCCTGCCGAGCAAGCCACCGAGTTATACGGTCAAGCTGATGCTATTATTCTGCAATTGGATGACGCTGATTACGAAAAAAATGAACAAGATAAAGCCGTTTCCTTTACAGAAAATGGCATGGAACATGTCGAAAAACTTTGTTATGAGGCGGATTTACTCAAAGAGGGGAATTTATATGACCCAGATAATGTTAACCTAAATCACGCTATCACCCAATGTTTGCGCGCCCACACCCTATTTGCTCGGGAAGTGGATTATATTGTACGCAATGGCGAAGTGATTATCATTGATGAATTCACTGGACGCATGATGCCAGGTCGCCGTTACTCCGATGGTCAGCACCAAGCCTTAGAATCCAAAGAAGGCGTGACGGTTCAACCTGAAAATCAAACCTTGGCATCGGTGACCTTCCAAAATTTTTTTCGCATGTATGGTGTGTTATCAGGCATGACAGGTACAGCCGATACCGAAGCGGAAGAGTTTCACAAAATTTATGGTTTGGAGGTGGTCATTGTCCCCACCAATAAGCCGATGATTCGTAAAGATATGCCTGACCTTATTTACCGTGATACCGAAGATAAATACGAAGCCATTGCCAAAGATATTGCAGAAACGCATACCACCCATGCACCGATTCTTGTCGGTACAACATCCATTGATAAATCTGAAGCTTTATCGGATATGTTGAAAAAAATGAATGTGCCGCATGAAGTGTTGAATGCCAAACATCATGAACGTGAGGCTGATATTGTTGCGCAAGCAGGGCGAAAAGATGCGGTGACCATTGCCACCAATATGGCCGGTCGTGGCACCGATATTATGTTGGGTGGTAACCCAAGCATGATGATTTCTCAGCTTCCTACAAAATTATCGGAGGAAGAGTGTGCGACACGTGAAGCCGCTATTCATGCGCAATGTGATGCTGAGCATATTGAAGTGGTGGAAGCGGGTGGTTTACATATTTTAGGGACAGAACGGCATGAATCACGTCGTATTGATAATCAATTGCGTGGGCGTTCTGGTCGTCAAGGCGATCCTGGTTTAACGCGCTTTTATTTGTCCTTAGAAGATGATTTGATGCGTATTTTTGGTGGTGAAAAAATGCAATCCATGCTCACCAAGATGGGTTTTGAGAAAGGTGAAGCTATTGAACATCCTTGGGTGAGCAAAGCCATTGAAAATTCACAGAAAAAAGTGGAAGGACGCAACTTCGATATTCGCAAACAATTGTTGGAATATGATGATGTCATGAACAAACAGCGTGAAGTGATTTATGAACAACGCCGTGAGTTATTGGAAGCTGAATCGGTGCATGATGTGATTGAAGATATGTCTGAAGATTTTGCTGAACGTTTAAGTGCTGAGTTTTTGTCAGGTCGCCCTGATGAATGGGATATTGAAGGCTTGAATGCCGCATTGCTAGAGCGTTTGGGCATGGAAGCGGACATGGAAAGCACCTTGAACGCTGATGATGTCAATCATGCTGAAGATGGCACACAGAAAATTCTAACCTTGATGAAAGAAGTGCTGGAAACCAAAGAAGCCTTAACGGGTGAGGAACAAATGCGTGGCTTTGAAAAATGGTTGATTCTTCAAGTCTTGGATCATCATTGGAAAGAGCATTTGTTGGCGATGGATCATTTGCGTCAAAGTGTGGGCTTGCGTGGTTATGCACAGAAGCAACCGATTCAAGAGTATAAACGTGAATCATTTGAGCTGTTTGAGAAAATGTTGGGTGAAGTGCGTGAAAAAACCATGCGTACGCTTTATAATGTACAAGTGGAACAAGAAGACATTGCGCCTGAACCAGAACCTGAACAAATCGTTTATAACCGTGTTGAAGAGGAAGAACCTGTGCAAACCTTTAAGCGAAAATATCCCAAGGTTGGACGCAATGAGCCTTGCCCTTGTGGTTCGGGTAAAAAATACAAACAGTGTCACGGGAAACGCTAAGGAAACAAAGGATAGCCACAGATGCACTCAGATAAACACAGAATTTTATGGGTAACGCTTGCCTGCGTGTACCTACACACTAAATAATTATGGCAGTCAACCCTCCTGAATTATCACAGCCACTCCCCGTCCCTGGTTTTCGGATAGGCACAGCATCATGCGGTGTAAAGTCAACCGATTTGATCGGTCAACGCCAAGATTTAACGCTGATTGTCGCCGATGTTCCTGCCCATGCTGCGGGTGTATTCACACAAAACACCTTTCGTGCCGCATGTGTTGATTTTGGTGAAGCGGCTGTCACAAGCCATGGTGAAAACATCCGCTGCATTATCGGCAATGCAGGCAATGCCAATGCAGGTGTGGGTGAGATGGAACGTGTTTGGTCACAACAGTTGATTGATTTGGCTGCAAGTGCGGCAGGGTGTGGGTCAGAGCAAGTATTATCCGCTTCCACAGGTGTTGTTGGGGAAGCTTTTCCGATTGATCGTATTGCAGCAGGTATGGATGAGGTTGTGACAAGCCTTAATGCGAATCACTGGCAAGATGCCGCCCATGCGATTCGCACGACCGATACCTTTGCCAAGTGGGCATCCCGAAAGGTCGGTGGTTATACTATTACAGGCATAGCCAAAGGCAGCGGCATGATTCATCCGAATATGGCAACCATGCTTTCATTTGTCGCCACCGATGCACCGCTGACCCATGAGCAATTACAACCCATGCTTAAACGTGTGGCCAACCGTTCATTCAACTGTATCAGTGTGGATGGTGATACCTCCACCAATGATACTTTATACCTTCTTTCCAGTGGTATGGGTTTGGGTCACGCACCTTTAGAGGACACAACTGAATTTGAACAAGCACTCACTGAATTATGCATTGAATTAGCACAATTGATTACCCGCGATGGTGAAGGCGTTAGCAAATTTGTCACCATCAACGTAGCAGGCGCACATACAGAAGAAGATGCACGGACAGTCGGTCGCGCTATTGCTGTATCACCCTTGGTTAAAACAGCCTTTGCAGGCTCTGATGCCAACTGGGGACGTATCCTTGTTGCCATTGGTAATGCAGGCATTGCGATTGAGCGTCATAAAATCGGCTTAAAGGCGGGTGATGTCACCATGCTTGAAGCTGGCAATTTACACCCTGATTACCGCGATGAAGATGGTATGAAAGTCTTTGCTCAAGATGAGTTTACCCTGCATGTTGATTTGGGCTTGGGCGATGCCGAAGCCACCATTTGGACAGGTGATTTAACCCATGAGTATATTGTCATCAATGCTGAATACCGAACCTAAAGACATACAACTCATTGTTTTAACGGCTTGCTTCAATGAGCATCAAGAGATGTTGTTGCTTCAACGCAAGCAGGATGCGCATTGTGCTGGATTTTGGTCGCTACCAGGTGGCAAGGTGGAAGGTGAAGAATTACCGCTACAAGCGGCCGTGCGTGAACTACGTGAGGAAACAGGCTTGCAAGGTAAGCGTTGGCGGCATTTGGGAAAAACATCGCATGTATATGATGAATGTTCACTGCACTTCATCATCTTCGTATGCCAATGTCATGATACCACACCTTTCCAAGCTGAGTCAGAATATGCTTGGGTTCGACGTGATGATTTAGAGGCATACCCTATGCCTGAAGCCAATCAAAAAATCATGGTTATGTTACAGATGGATGAATTGGATGAGTATTTGAAGGAAAAGTCATGAAACGTACCATCTATTGCTTGGTTTTTTTTTTATTGCTTACATCTTGCACATTGAACCCCACAGGCATTCAACTGAACCCAGCTTGGACTTCTCACTCCCTTTCAGCATGGCATAATCACCATCCTGATATGATCGTTGTTTCCCAAGATAAAAAATGGTTGTATATTAGTTGTGAAAGCAATGCCAGCTTACTTGCTCCAAGTTTATTGGCGATCAATATCGAGACTGGAAAACAACATATTTTATTGTTTGGCTTACATAAAGCCGATGCTTTGAAAATGGCACCCGATGGTAGTTTATGGTTGGGTGAAGAATTTAAAGATGGTTTGTTTTGGCGTATTACAGAACCTGATAAGTTACCCAGTGAACAACGTGTTGATCGTGCCACCTTGGCATCATCTAGCCCTGCCATTATGCCTTTACACCGTGTCGGAAACTTTAAGCATGAAGGCTTAACTTTTTCCAAGGATGGGCGCTTTGCTTATATGGCCGATGAATGGAAAGAGGGTTGTATTTATCGTTATAATTTGCATAGCCACCAACTCAAGGTTTTACACAAAGATAAAGGTTGGTTGACGATTCGCGATGCTAAAAATGCACGGCTGGATGCTGAAAAATTGCATGGTCAGTATTTTAATCGCATTGAAGATATGGAAACCTTACCGAATGGACAGGTTTTGTTGGCTGAAACCAAAACAGGTCGCATTTTAATGTTGGATGATAGCCAAGCCTTACCCAAGGTGACGACATGGTTGGAGGATGATGCCTTGATTCATCCCGATAACCTGGCTTGGGATGAAAAACGGGGTTGGTTGTGGATCACCGATGATAATGATCCATCTTTTTTATGGGCATGGGATGGACAACATTTGCGTGAAATTGCACGTCATGACTCAGGAGAAATCACGGGCGTGACCCTGCATGGTTCAGATGTTTATATTAATTTACAACGCAGCTTCGGGCAAGTTGAAGTGTTGTTGCGTTTAAGAGAGAAGACAAACAGCAAAGGCTTATAAGGGTGGGGACTTGGCTCTATATTGTTGTTCAGGAAATAACATTATATATGTTACCCATCTTGATATCCATGACAGTCGTTTGCTGGATGGAACAACGTTTTTGTCAGCATAACATGCCTCACCCTTTTTATGCTGTAGGCTGGAAGGGGACTTGGTTGCCTTTTTTAGCATCCATAGCATTCACGCGAGGTGTGATTATTTGTTTGGCACGTCCATTATCAGATGGTTTGTTTGCTGCATGGGTACGTTTTTTAAGTCATGGCTTCTTAACTGTACTTGGTTTGCTTTTGTATGGTTGGAGTTTAGCACACTTAGCGCCGACTGGTTTGCCGCCGATTCACCACTGGTGGGCCAAAGTATTCATGTTTTTTAACCTATGTATGTTGGGCATGCATGTTTTGCCGCTACCCAATCTATTGATGGGTGAATGCTTGAAGCGTTATCAACCTTTCAAGGCGTGGATGCAGGTTTACACCAGATGGATGCGCGAAAAACGTATGCTGATGGTGGTAACACTTTTGGCAGCCAGTCCGCTCTTGGATGGCTTGTTGGGAGCTTGGTTAATTTACCCTGTGTATGGTGAATTGGCAACTTGGGCAACGAAGTTTTAACAGAGTGTCAGCACCCACTTGCAGCTTGTTGGATGTGGGTTAGAAAGCGTACTTCTGAATGATTGAAAGATGTTGATGAGATAAAGAGAGAGCATAATGATCAAAAAAATTGCCCAAGAATTAAATGTGACCATGCAACAAGTGAGTGCGGCAGTTACCTTATTGGATGGTGGTGCAACGGTTCCTTTTATTGCCCGCTACCGCAAAGAAATCACGCAAGGTCTGGATGATACCCAACTGCGTTACTTGGAAGATCGCTTGCGCTATTTACGTGAACTGGCATCACGCCGCAACGCGATTTTAAAAAGTATTGATGAACAAGGTTTGTTAAACGATGCCTTGCGTAAGGATGTTCAGACCGCAGATACCATGACGCGGCTGGAAGATTTATATTTACCTTATAAACCACGTCGTCGCACCAAAGCCCAAATGGCAAAAGAAGCAGGACTAGAGCCTTTGGCACAAAAAATATTGTTGGATCATCGTCTGCAACCTGAGAGTGTGGCAGCGGAATTTTTGAATGTCGAACACGATATTATAGATGTTCAAACAGCTTTGAATGGCGCGCAACACATCATCATGGAACAATTGTCGGAACAAGCCGATGCGCTTGCCGCCTTGCGTGATTATTTACAGCAACATGCTGTATTGACTGCCACACTGGTGAAAAGAAAAGAGAAGGATGCGCAGAAATTCAAAGATTACTTTGATTATGATGAAACATGGAAAAAAATCCCATCCCACCGTGCTTTGGCTTTGTTTCGTGGTCAAAAAGAAGGCATGTTGCGGGTAAAACTTTTACCTTCTGTCGATGAAGAACAAGCCCATACTTGGTGTGAACAAACCCTGGCTCAACCACTCAACATTCACCATCAAGGTGAGGCTGCCGATGATTGGTTGCAACAGTGTGTCCGTTTGGCTTGGAAATCCAAGGTGTTGATGCACTTGGAAGTCGATTTGTTGATGGCGTTAAGAACGAAAGCAGAAGAAGAAGCCATTCGGGTGTTTGCCAATAATTTGCGCGATTTGTTGTTGGCAGCTCCAGCAGGACCGCGTGCTACGATGGGGCTTGACCCTGGCATTCGGACGGGTGTAAAAGTGGCAGTAACGGATGTGACAGGTAAGGTCTTGGATACCACCACGATTTACCCCCATGCACCAGCGAAACGCTGGCAAGAAGCCATTGCTGCCTTGGCTGTGTTGGCTGATAAACATCAGGTGGATCTGGTGGCGATTGGTAACGGTACAGGCTCGCGTGAAACTGAAAAACTGGTGCATGATTTACAAGAGCAATTTCCACAGTTGCATTTAACGCCTGTGATTGTTTCAGAGGCAGGAGCATCTGTGTATTCGGCTTCAGAAATTGGTGCCAAAGAATTTCCTGATTTGGATGTAACCTTGCGCGGTGCGGTGTCGATTGCCCGTCGTTTACAAGATCCTTTGGCGGAATTGGTGAAAATTGAACCCAAAGCCATTGGTGTCGGACAATATCAACATGATGTCAACCAAACCCGTTTGGCACGTGCTTTGGATGCAGTGGTGGAAGATTGCGTGAACCAAGTCGGCGTGGATGTGAATACTGCCTCAGCCCATTTGCTGGCCTATGTCGCAGGTTTGGGAAAAAGCACAGCTGAACGTATCGTGGTTTACCGCGATGAACATGGGCGCTTCCCAAATCGCCAAGAAATTCAACAAGTCAAAGGCATCGGCCCCAAGGCATTTGAGCAATGCGCTGGTTTTTTGCGTATTTTGGACGGTGACAATGCCTTGGATGCATCGGGTGTGCATCCCGAAGCGTACCCCATCGTTGAATCCATCGCTGCAAGCAAGGGTGTGGGTATGGCGGAATTGTTGGGCAATGCTGCGTTGTTACATGGTCTGAAAGCCAAGGGTTTTGTGAATGATGTGTTTGGTGAAATGACGATTCGGGATATTTTTGTGGAGCTTGAAAAGCCAGGGCGTGATCCACGTCCAGAATTTAAAACTGCGCACTTTCGTTCAGGTGTGAATGATATTCGAGATTTGAAAGAAGGCATGATTTTGGAGGGTGTGGTCACCAATGTGGCAAACTTTGGTGCGTTTGTGGATGTTGGCGTGCATCAAGATGGTCTGGTTCATATTTCAGCATTGGCGAGTAAATTTGTCGAGGACCCTCGCAAAGTGGTGAAAACAGGCGATGTGGTGAAGGTTAAAGTGTTGGCATCTGATGCGAAACGGAAACGAATTTCTTTGACCATGCGTTTAGATGATGAGCTTCCACCCTTGGAGCTTGAAAAGCCACGTTGGACCAAAGATGCGACAGGACATGTGTTAAAACGTGAGCCCGAAAGCGCACAACAAAAAGTGAAACGCCAATTTCATCAAAAACAAAAACAACATGGTAAAAAATCTGCACCAATGAGTACTTTAGAAATGGCCTTTGCCAAAGCATTGAAGAAATGAACAGCCAAGATCAAGCCGCCATTGAACACTTGCAAGCCTCAGGTAATTATCGCGTTTTACAACGTTTGCAAGCACCTGAGCGATACTTTGAAGGCAAACCTGATATGCCACGCATTGGTTTGGTCGTGGATACTGAAACCACAGGTTTGGATACTGAGCATGATAAAATTATCGAGCTGGGTTTTGTGGCATTTGAATATGATGCCAGCACAGGTAAAATTTATCGCATATTGCATACCTATGATGGTTTTGAAGATCCAAAAGAAGCGTTGAGTGAGATTGTCAAAGAATTGACTGGTATTGATGATGCCATGGTCAAAAATCAGCAGTTGGATGATGTAGAAATCAAACAATGGTTGGACAAAGCCACGTTGTTGATTGCACACAATGCAGGCTTTGACAGACGCATGATGGAACGCCGTTTGCCGCAAGTGAAAGATATGGCTTGGGCTTGCACTTTTGCCGATTTGGACTGGCAAGATGAAGGCGTGGGTAGTCGTAAACTCGATTATATTGCTTATCAATTGGGCTATTTTTTTGAAGGTCACCGTGCTGTTAACGATGCTCAAGCCACCTTACACTTATTGGCACATGCGCTTCCCAAATCAAAAAAATATGCCATGGGTGAACTATTGCATGCTGCGCGTACACCCAAGGTGAGAATCTTTGCTCTGGCAGCTCCTTTTGGTAAAAAAGATGCATTAAAAGAGCGAGGATACCGTTGGTTAGCCGATTTTTTGAATAAAAATGGCAAAAAAGGCGTGTGGAGTTTGTCGGTGGTCGAAGCTGATCGAGAGACCGAAGAAACGTGGTTGCGCGAAGAAATATATGCGGGAAAAAGTCCCTTATTTCAGTGTAAAATATTAACAGCCAAAGATCGCTATTCACAGCGCGAATTCGCTTTGAATTGAATGCTTGTTACGCTTGAGCATTGAATACGTATATGAATGAGGAGTCAATGAATGAGTGGTAACTTTGTATTTACATCGGAATCTGTGGGTGAAGGTCATCCTGATAAGGTGGCGGATCAAATTTCAGACAGTATTTTGGATGCGATTTTAAAACAAGACCCAACAGCGCGTGTGGCATGTGAAACCATGGTCAATACAGGCATGGTGGTTTTATCGGGCGAAATTACCACCTCTGCCACCATTGATTATCAAGCCATTGCACGCAATACCATCAAAGAGATTGGTTATAACTCTTCTGAAATGGGTTTTGATTATGCATCCTGTGCGGTATTGGTGACGATGGATAAACAATCTGTGGATATTGCCGCAGGTGTAAACGAAGGCGAAGGCCTTGATTTGGATCAAGGTGCAGGGGATCAAGGTTTAATGTTTGGTTATGCCTCCAATGAAACGGATGTGTTGATGCCAATGCCTGTTTATTTATCGCATCAATTGATGGAAAAACAAGCGGAAGTTCGTAAAAGTGGACGGTTAAAATATTTGCGCCCTGATGCAAAATCACAAGTCACCGTTCGTTATGAAGATTTTAAACCCGTTGCCATTGATGCCGTAGTATTATCCTCACAGCATTCAGCCGATATTAGTCATGACGATTTAGTGGCTGGCATCATGAAAGAAATTATTCATCCTGTGTTGGATAAAACAGGTTTGTTACACGATAAAACAGAATACCATATTAACCCAACTGGGCGTTTTGTCATTGGTGGACCGGTGGGTGATTGTGGTGTGACAGGTCGTAAAATTATTGTGGACACCTATGGTGGTTTTGGTCATCACGGTGGCGGTGCATTTTCTGGAAAAGATCCAACCAAAGTCGATCGTTCAGCATGTTATATGATGCGTTATGTGGCGAAAAATATTGTCGCAGCAGAACTTGCGGATCGTTGTGAAGTGCAAGTCGCTTACGCCATTGGTGTAGCTCACCCACTCAGCGTCATGGTCAATACATTTGGTACAGGCAAAGTCGATGAAGCCAAGCTTGCCGATGCAGTGCGTCAAGTGTTTGATTTACGCCCCAAAGGTATTGTGCAAGAACTTGATTTATTGCGTCCTATTTATACAAAAACGGCTGCTTATGGGCATTTTGGACGCGAACTTCCTGAATTTACATGGGAAAAAACAGATAAAGTGGATGCTTTAAAAGCAGCCCTTAACGTTTAAAAGCTTTAGACTGAGGAGCACTGCGACGATTTATATGTGTAGGTCATAAATCGCTAGGCTCAGTCAAATAAAAACAACGGTGCTCATATTTTTATGCCTGAAAAAGGCACGCATAGGAGTATGAGAATGTCTAAATTTACAGATTATAAAGTCGCTGATATGTCATTGGCAGAATGGGGCCGCAAAGAAGTCACGATTGCGGAAACAGAAATGCCAGGCTTGATGGCTTTGCGTGCAGAATATGCAGGTAAAAAACCATTGGCTGGCGCGCGTATTGTGGGCTGTTTGCACATGACCATTCAAACAGCGGTATTGATGGAAACATTGGTGGATTTGGGTGCAGAGGTGCGTTGGTCTTCTTGCAATATCTTCTCAACCCAAGATCAGGCTGCTGCTGCCATGGTGCAAGCGGGCATTCCAACCTTTGCTTGGAAAGGCGAAACGGACGAAGAATTTTGGTGGTGTATCGAACAAACTGTACACGGCCCTAATGGCTGGACACCCAACTTGATTCTTGATGATGGTGGCGATGTTACCCAGTTGATTCATGATAAATATCCTGAATTGTTGGCTGATATTAAAGGTTTGTCTGAAGAAACAACCACAGGTGTCCATCGTTTGTATGAAATGGCGCGTGATGGGAAATTAAAAGTTCCAGCCATCAATGTGAATGATTCTGTGACCAAATCGAAATTTGATAATTTGTATGGCTGCCGTGAATCGTTGTTGGATGGTATCAAACGCGCCACAGATGTGATGATTGCAGGTAAAATCGCGGTTGTATTGGGTTATGGTGATGTGGGTAAGGGTTGCGCACAAGCCTTTAAAGGCATGGGTGCTACCGTTTGGGTCACTGAAATTGATCCAATCTGTGCCTTGCAAGCTGCAATGGAAGGTTATCGTGTGGTGGACATGAACGATGCTTGCAAAGAAGGCAATATCTTTGTGACCACAACAGGTAACTACCATGTGATTCAACACGATCATTTGATTAACATGAAAGATCAATCCATTGTTTGTAATATCGGTCATTTTGACAATGAAATTGATGTGGCTTCGTTGAAACAATACGAGTGGGAAAATGTTAAGCCACAAGTGGATCAAATCATCTTCCCAGATGGTCATCGGATTACGTTGCTTGCAGAAGGTCGTTTGGTGAACTTGGGCTGTGCAACAGGTCATCCTAGCTTTGTGATGTCTGCATCATTCACCAATCAAGTCATGGCGCAAATTGAATTATGGGAACATTCAGCAAACTATAAGAATGAAGTATATGTCTTACCCAAACGTTTGGATGAAAAAGTGGCGCGTTTGCACTTGGCTAAAATTGGTGTGAATTTAACCACGTTGTCTCAAAAACAAGCCGACTATATCAGTGTGCCTGTAGAAGGTCCTTATAAAGTGGATCATTATCGTTATTAAACACTTGCATTGGCAGTGTTGTATGGGAGCGGTAGCAGTGATGCTGCCGTTTCTTGCATGGGCTGAAGATAGTATGACTGTGGATGCTCAATTTGATAAAACAGGTGATCAAATTGTGGATCAATCGGACTGGCGAAAAATGAGTGATGCAGAACACTTGGCGTATGCCAAGGCTTCACTGGAGGCTTTGGGTATGGATCCATACAGTAAGGTTTCTGAGCAAAAAACACGTATGCAACAATATTTGGAAGGTTTAAATTCCGTGTATAAATAAAGTTTGGGCATAATGAATGATCCGTTGTTCCACGATGTGTCGGGGGGCATCAACACCCTCTTGATACATGGATGTGACAGGGGCATCGCGCATACCACAAGGCACAATGCCGTTGAAATGTTGTAAATTGGGATGAATATTTAAGGCCACGCCATGAAAAGTCACCCATTTGCGGCAACGCACACCCACAGCCGCAATTTTCAACCCATCGACCCAAACGCCAATGCCACGTTCATTGCGTTCGCCATGAATATGAAAGTCCGCCAAGGTGCGAATGATGAGTTCTTCCAAGTGATGGACATGTTGATGCAAATCTTTTTCATGTTCGATGTTTTTTAGAACATAACATATTAACTGCCCTGGTCCGTGGTAGGTGACTTCACCGCCTCGCCCTGTGCTATGCACAGCAATTGATTCCCCTTTAATGGTACGGCTCAAAATATCCTGCATCTTTCCAGAGCTTCCCAAGGTATAGGTTGGCGGATGTTGGGTTAAAATGATGGTGTCTTGAGCCCGCTTTGCCAATATATCTGCTACAATGGATTCCTGTTCAAGTAAGGAATTAGGATAGTTTTGAATGTCATGTTGAAGGATACGCATGGCGAAAGTCTATCCTTGCTGGGCTGATTTTGTACAAAATGGGGCATACCTTTTATGCTCCTGATTTTATGGGTGAAAAAGGGGGCTTCTTTTGTCGAATGTAAAAACGAAAAAAGAGCAGGTGGATGCGAAAGAACTTAGTTTTGAAGGTGCCTTGCATGAATTGACTGCATTGGTTGAAAAACTTGAATTGGGTCAGATGTCATTGGAAGATAGTGTCGCTTCTTTTGAACAAGGTGTGCAATTATCACGACGCTGTGAAGCCTTGTTGGATGCAGCAGAGCAACGCTTGGATGTACTCAATGAACCTAAAAAATAAGGCCATGCCAGCACCTCAATTTCTCGCTGGCTATGCGAAATCTGTGGAGCAATCTATTCGAGAACATATCGATGCTCGCCTTCATACTGTGCCTGAATATTTATTACATGCGATGTCTTATGCTTTGTTGGCAGGTGGTAAACGCATTCGTCCCGCCTTGTTGTTGACTTGTTTTAAGGCTTGCGGGGGTTCAAGTGAGGCTCAAGCGATGCAAGCAGCCGTGAGTATTGAATGTATGCACACTTATTCGCTGATTCATGATGATTTACCCTGTATGGATGATGATGATTTGCGCCGTGGTCAAGCCACCTGTCACAAGCAGTTTGATGAAGCCACCGCTGTACTGGCAGGTGATGCCTTGCAATGCCTTGCTTTTGAGTTTTTAACCACCTTGGATGTATCCAGTGATATGCGCGTGGATTTATTACACCGCCTCACGCTTGCCGCAGGTGCTCAAGGCATGGTGGGTGGGCAAACCATGGATATGCAAGCCGAAGTAGAACAAGTGCATAGTGTGCTTGAAGTTGAGCGCATTCATATTCATAAAACAGGAGCTTTGATTCGTTATAGTTGTGAAGCAGGTGGGGTATTGGCGGGTGCAAGTGAACAACAATTGGCAGCATGTTCGCGTTATGGTGAAGCGGTGGGTTTATTATTCCAGATTGCCGATGATATATTGGATGCCACGGCAAGCTCTGAAGCCTTGGGCAAAAGTGCTGGCAAAGATGAAGCCCAACATAAAGCAACCTATGTTTCGCTGGAAGGTTTACAGCGCGCCCGTGAACTTGCTCAGAATATGCAAGCCATTGCCCTTGAATCATGTGAACCCTTGGGGGAAATGGCTCAGCCTTTGATTGAATTAGCAGATTATATTTTGGAGCGTGGTCAATGAGTTTCCCTTTATTAGAAAGTATTCACAGCCCTGCCGATGTCAAAGCCTTATCTCGACATCAATTGCCCCAATTAGCCCAACAAATGCGAGACTATATGATTGAAACCTTAGCCCCCATTGGTGGGCATTTGGGTGCTGGTCTGGGTGTGGTGGAATTAAGTATTGCCTTGCACTACTTGTACGATACGCCTGAAGATAAAATTGTTTGGGATGTGGGTCATCAAGCCTATCCCCACAAAATTTTAACAGGGCGTTTATCGGGTATGCCCAGTATTCGTCAATATGGTGGCTTGAATGGTTTCACCAAACGCAAAGAATCCGAGCATGATTGTTTTGGTGCAGGGCATGCTTCCACCTCCATTTCAGCCGCTTATGGCATGGCAGTTGGACGTGATTTGCGGCATGAATCACACCATAGCATTGCGGTCATTGGTGATGGTGCTTTGACAGGTGGCATGGCATTTGAGGCTTTGAATCATGCAGGTGGTCAAAACAATCGTTTGTTGGTGATTTTGAACGACAATGAAATGTCGATTGCGCCCAATGTCGGCGCCATGTCATCGTATTTGGCAAAAATTATTACGGGTAAGCCCTACACCTCTGCCAAAGGTGCTGCCAAGCGCGTGTTGGAAAGAGTGCCGGTGGCGTTGGAAGTTGCCAAACGCTTGGAAGAGCATGTTAAAGGCATGGTCACCCCAGGTACTTTATTTGAAGAAATGGGTTTTCGTTATGTCGGACCGATTGATGGGCATGATTTTGATGATTTACTGCCAACCTTAGAGAATTGCAAACATTTGGATGGGCCGATTCTACTGCATATTTTGACCAAAAAAGGTTTGGGATTTTCACCTGCCGAAGAAGATCCAGAAACATGGCATGGTTTAGGCCCATATTGCCTTAAAACAGGTAAACCCATTGCCTCAACTGCTGCCGCACCCAGTTATACCCAAGTTTTTGCCGATACTTTGGCGGATTTAGCCGATCATGATTCGCGTATTGTGGCGATTACAGCCGCCATGCCGGGGGGTACGGGCTTATCACGCTTTGCCAAACGTCATCCCAAGCGTTGCATTGATGTGGGCATTGCCGAACAACATGCGACCACCTTTGCAGCAGGTTTAGCCGTCGCAGGGAAACGCCCAGTGGTGGCGATTTATTCAACTTTTTTACAACGGGCTTTTGATCAAATCATCCATGATGTGTGTATTCAAAACTTACCCGTGGTCTTTTGTATGGATCGTGCCGGCATTGTTGGTGCGGATGGTGCAACACATACAGGCATGTTTGATATTGCGATGCTGCGCTGTATTCCCAATTTGACTGTCATGGCTCCCAAAGATGAGCAAGAACTCAAGGATATGTTGGCAACGGCGTTCACTTTGGATGGCCCTTGTGCGATTCGTTACCCGCGTGGTTGTGGTTTGGGTGTTGAAGCTAAAACACCTGCTATTCTGCCAGTGGGGCAAGCCGAAGTGATGCAGGAAGGTGATGCAGGTTTGGTGATTTCTGTGGGGACACGCTTTGCCGATACCAAAGCAGCAATCCATTGCATTCAAGCCGAAGAAGGACGTAACTTTACCCATATCAACCTACGTTTTATCAAACCATTGGATACTGATTTGATTGCCAAGCATTTACAATCCAATCGACCTTTGGTGGTGGTTGAAGAAGGTGTGGCGTGTGGCGGTGTGGGTGAAGGCATTGCTGCGTTTGCCTTAAGCCAAGGTTGGCAAGGATGCTTCAAACATATTGCTATGGCTGATGTGTTTCCAGAGCATGGCACACAGGCAGAAATTTTGCGTGACTTACACTTGGATGCCGAAGCCATTGCCAACACATTACGCGCGACTTAAAAGGATCATTGGAATGAAAAAACTACGCTTGGATCATTTGATTTTTGAACGCGGTCTGGCGGACTCCACAAGCCAAGCGCAGCGTTTGGTGATGGCTGGTTTGGTCTATGTCAATGGTCAAAAATCGGACAAAGCAGGGCATAAAGTCCTATCGACGATTGAGCTTGAAGTGCGCGAAACTTTGCCCTTTGTGTCGCGTGGCGGCTTAAAACTCAAAGGTGCTTTGGAACACTTTGCTTTTCCTGTGCAAGATGCTGTGGCATTGGATGTGGGTGCATCGACAGGTGGTTTTACCGATTGCTTGTTACAACATGGGGCAAGCAAAGTGTATGCGGTGGATGTGGGTCATGGGCAATTGCATTATAAAATGCAACAAGATGAACGTGTTATCAATATCGAAAAAACACATGTGCGCTTGTTAACGCCTAAGATTATTCCCGAATCCGTGGATATATTGGTCATGGATACATCGTTTATTTCCTTGGAAAAAGTATTGCCACCCTCATGGTCTTTTTTGAAAGTTGGGGGCTGCTGTGTTGCCTTGATTAAACCTCAATTTGAAGTTGAACCCAAACACTTGAAAAAAGGTGTCGTTCGTGATGATGACATTCGCCAGTGGGCAGTGGATAAAATTGTAACATTTGTAAAAACACACTTGGATGGTGTTGAAGTGATCGGGGTGACTGAATCACCGATTCATGGTCCCAAGGGTAATGTTGAATTTTTATTGGGTTTGAAAAGGGTAGCTATCGTTATTTAGGTATAAAATAACCCCGTCACTCTCCCGAGTTCTTGTATCGGGGATCCATTGTAAATCACAGATTTTCACTTTCGCGAGAATAACGATAAGGGTCAATCAATGGTTAAATGACGATAGGAGTCGAACTTTTGAAAAAACGTGAACGTGGTACACGCAAAGGATTCACCACTGGCGCAAACGCTGCGACGGCAGCGCGGGCGGCAACAATAGGTTTGATAATGGGTGAAGTACCTCACGAACTTGAATCCTTATTGCCCAATGAAACACGTGTAAAGTTTCTCATCCATGATGGTATGGTGGGTGATGATGGAAAATCAGCCCATGCAATGTGTATCAAAGATGCAGGGGATGATCCTGATTGCACAAATGGCGCACACCTCACAGCGGATGTTCGATTGATTGAAGCCAAAGCGGGTGAAGTCATTCTAAAAGGCGGTGAAGGCGTTGGCGTGATTACCATGCGCGGCTTAGGGCTTGAAGTCGGCGGTGCTGCCATCAACCCCATACCACGCAAAAATATTGAAGCCAATGTGCGAGAAGTCGCAGGTGAGTTATTGGAAGAATATGGGCTTGAAGTCACGATTTCTGTACCTGATGGCGAAGAAATGGCAAAAAAAACACTCAATGATCGCTTGGGTATTATCGGTGGTATTTCGATTTTAGGGACAACAGGCATTGTCCACCCCTATTCCACGGCAGCCTTTCGAGCTTCGGTGGTGCAAGGCATTGAAGTGGCAGCCAAGCAAGGGCAAGATACGGTTGTTTTGACCACGGGTGGGCGTACAGAAAAATTTGTCATTGCCTCATTGCCTGAACTTGAACCTGCATGCTTTGTACAAATGGGTGATTTTTTAGGTCCTGCACTCGATGCCTGCAAAAAAGAAGGTATTCAACACATCATTATCGGTGGCATGGTCGGAAAACTCACCAAAATGGCACAGGGCGAAGTGATTACCCATGCCAATCGCAAAGCCGTGAATACGGATTTATTGGCAGAGATTGCCAAAGCTTGCGGTGCGCCTGAAAGTGTCTGTGTTGAAATATCAGCGGCAGAAACAGCGCGCTTTGCAGCAGAACGTATGGAAGATTTGGGGTTGGAGCAAGTGTTTTATCAAGCTTTGGCACAACGCACCATTGATACCTTAACAGCACGTTATCCTAACGCATTTAGCCTACGCGTGTTGGTGTGTGATTTTTCAGGTAATCAGTTGGCCGATGTATCATGAATACAGCGGTAATAAGCCATGAAGCACTGGCTTCCTTGCGTAAAAACCATCCTGCTTGGCGATTGTTACGGGCTGATTCTTCACCCTTGGTTGCCAGTTTTTTGCATCGTGTGTTTATTGCGCCGAATGTGCGTGAAATTTCGCAAGCCGATTTGCAAGAATCATTGGAAGATGAACTTTTTGCCTTGCGCGAACGACTTGGCGAAGAAAGCTATCCGCGTGCAGCATCCGAATATCTCAACGATTGGGCAGACAATGCACAAGGTTGGCTGCGTAAGTTTTACCCACAAAACTCCGATGAACCGCATTATGATTTAACCCCTGCCACAGAAAAAGACATTCGCTGGCTGGCAGGTTTAACAGAACGTAGCTTTATTGGTACAGAATCACGCTTACTGACCTTATTTGATTTATTGCAACAAATGGCATCAGGCAGTGAAATCGACCCTAAAATACGCATTGCCAAATTATGCGAAAAACACCGTGAGATTGATGCGGAAATAAAACAAATCCAAAGTGGTGATATACCCTTGTTGGATGAAACTGCCATCAAAGATAGATTTCAACAATTTGTCATGATGGCTGGTGAGTTATTGAGTGACTTCCGTGAAGTGGAGCAAAATTTTCGCATGTTGGATCGTTGTGTGTGTGAACGCATCGCCTTATGGGCAGGTGGAAAAGGCGAGTTGCTACAAGATATTCTCAATGAATGCGATGATATTACGAACTCTGATCAGGGCAAAAGCTTTCGTGCCTTTTGGGATTTTTTGATGTCCAGTTCACGGCAAGAGGAACTCACGTATTTATTGGATAAAGTGATGGCACTCACGCCTGTTGCGGAATCCAGACCTGATGCACGGTTGCGTCGGGTGCATTATGATTGGCGTGAAGCAGGTGAACACACCCAGCGAACTGTGGCACAATTATCCAGCCAGTTAAGGCGTTTTTTGGATGATAAAGCATGGCTAGAAAACAAACGTATCATGGAAATTTTGGGGCATATTAAAAGCAGTGCCAGCGCGACCCTCAACACACCACCCCAAACACTCAATATGACCATGGATGAGATGAAATTGGATATGAGCTTGCCCATGGAACGCCCTTTATATCAACCGCCGCTGCAAACGCTGATTGAATCTGTGGCACTGAAAATGGGGGAGGAAGATGCTGATACCGAAGCTTTATTTTCACAGGTGGTGGTTGATAAAGGACGCTTAAAACATGGTTTGGCGCAAGCCCTGCAAGAATATACGCAAATTTCCTTGGCAACATTATTAGACATCTACCCTTTGCAACATGGTTTGGCGGAGTTGGTGATTTGGTTACAACTGGCAAGTGAACAATCACACTGTGTCATTGATGAGGATAAGCAGGAAGTCTTGCAATGGCGTACAGAACAAGGCTTGATCAAACATGTGACCTTGCCACATGTGTTGTGTGTGCGTTGATGCCATTGAATATGAATGGAGAACAATATGGGTTACATTGATAAAACTGTGCTACAAGATGGTTTTTTATCAGAAAACCAACCTTCCTTACAAGAGCTGATGGAAACGGTAGATCAAAACATCATTGAGCAAGATATACTTGAAGATGGGGGAGATGTCTTCCAAGCATTTTTATCATCCGATGAACAGGATGATAAAGCTAGGGCTGCGGAAAATCCAAATGACCATGATTTAGATCGTCGCATTGCCCTAGCTAAAGAAGCAGTGCTGCATGGGGATATTGATAAGATTCCTGTACTTTTTGATGATAAACTTCAATTGTATATGCACCACCCTGAACAAGGGGCATTACCAACGTTTGATAGCGAGCAGGTACAGGCATTTTATATGCTTGTGGGTCGCTATTATGTGGAGAGAAAACAACTGGCGCATGCCATTAAATGTTACTTTCTTGTCAAGCAGGCCAACCACCACAGCCCTTACCTTGATCGCCTTGCCCATGCTATTTTTGGCGCAGAAGTTTCTGATTTTTTACAGCAGAATTTTGAAGGAAAAAGAAGTAGCCGTAGGAGTTCTTGAGTGATGAATGAAGCAGTAAAACACACACCATCACAGTCTAAACCACAATTATCGGCGGTGGTGATTGCTTTGTGCAAAGGCATGATTGACAGGTAAGCAGATTCAAAACTGTGGCAAGGGTTGTTAAATTTGCAGTTGGCAGTGGCTGAATACGTTGCAACACTGGGTTTGGATTTAATTTTGGATGAGGCGGAAGGTTATGCTTTTTTACGCGCGCGAGAATATGGCGAAGATGATGAAAAACTGCCGCGTTTGATTGCACGGCGACAATTATCGTTTCATGTCAGCCTTTTATTGGCTTTATTGCGTGAGAAAATGGCAGAATCTGATGCGTCAGGTGGTGAAACTCGGGTCATCGTATCGCGGGATGAAATCTTGGAAATGATTCGGATATTTTTGCCCGATGGTAGTAATGAAGTGCGTTTGATTGATCAGGTGGATGGTTATATCAATCAGGTGGTCAAAATGGGCTTTGCACGAAAAATGAAAGGTTCAGATAACATGCTTGAGTTACACCGTATTATTAAATCATTTGTAGATGCGCAATGGTTGGCTGAATTTGATCAGCGCTTGAGTGAATACCGTCAATTATTACAGCCTCAAGGAGATTCGTGATGGAATCCACACTCAACCTTGATTTTGTCCAAGATGATGCGTTAACAGGTTTCCGCCTCCAACGTTTGGAAGTGTTGAATTGGGGTACATTCAATGAAGATGTGTGGTCGTTTCACTTAAACGGCAAAAATGCCTTGCTCACGGGAGATATTGGTTCAGGAAAATCCACCTTGGTGGATGCCGTGACGACGTTGCTCGTGCCAGCGCATCGCATTGCCTACAATAAAGCCGCAGGCGCGGCAGCCAAAGAACGTGATTTGCGCTCCTATGTCTTGGGGTATTATAAATCCGAGCAAAGTGAAGTGGGTACAGCTAAAGCTGTGGCATTGCGTAAACATGGCAGTTATTCGGTGATTTTGGGTGAGTTTTATAACGAAGGTTATGAGCAAACGGTCACTTTAGCGTAGGTGTTTTGGTTCCGAAAACCGCAAGGACAACCTGAACGTTTTTTTACGGTAGCCGATGGTAGTTTATCTATTCGTGATGATTTTGGCGGCTTTGGCACAGATATGGCAGGACTACGCAAACGTTTGAAGCATCAAGGCGTACACCTATTTGATGGGTTTACTGAGTATGGTAGATTTTTTCGTCGGCGTTTTGGCATTGACAATGATCAAGCCTTGGAACTTTTTCACCAAACCATATCTATGAAATCTATTGGCAATTTAACCGAATTTGTGCGCGGTCACATGTTAGAACCCTTTGATGTGCAATCACGCATTAATGCTTTGATTGCTCATTTTGACGATTTGGATCGCGCCCATAAGGCAGTGTTGACAGCGAAAAAACAAGTCAGCTTGCTTACGCCCTTGGTTGAACATTGCCATAAACATGCAGGCTTGGAGCAAGAAAAATCCACATTCGATGCCTGTGGGAAAGCATTGCAAGCCTATTTTTCCCAATTGAAATCGAAGCTTCTTGACACGCGTATCCATAAATTGGATAGCGAATTGGAACGCTTGCAACAACGGGTGTTGCAATTGACCGACAAAGTCCAGCAAGGTCAACAACAAGAGCGTGAACTGGAACGTGTCATTGCCGATCAAGGTGGTGATCGCATTGCGATGTTGGATCAAAAAATCAAAGAAAGCGAAGCGGAAAAAGAACGCTGTTTGCAACGTGCCAAGTATTATGATGATTGGATTGCCCAGCTTGATTTGCCGGCAGTCAAAGATGTGGATATGTTTTTACAGCATCGATATGCCTGTTTTCACATGCAAAAAAGACTGCAAGATGAAGAAGAGAAAACGCAAAGTAGCATCATTAAACTGGGTGTGGATTTGGCTTCAGGAAAACAAGATTGTGAAGCGCAACAATGTGAGTTGGATAGTTTGAAGCGTCGTCAAAGTAATATTCCAGAGCAACAGGTTGCCATTCGCCAGCGTTTATGTGCAGATTTAAAATTGGATGAAGATGCCATGCCATTTGCGGGTGAGTTGATTCAGGTGCGAGAGGATGAACGCGATTGGCAAGGTGCGGCAGAGCGTTTATTGCATGGCTTTGCCTTGTCGATGTTGGTTTCAGAGAGCCATTATACGCAGGTATTGGCATGGGTGAATGAACATCATTTGAAAGGGCGTTTGGTATTTTTTCGGGTGCGTGAACATGCTCAAACCCATGCGCCACAACATGGCGCACCTTTGGCACACAAACTGGAAGTGAAACCTAATTCTGAATTTTATGTCAGTAATGATGGTGGCATCAGTTCAAAACTGCGTAATTTAACCATTGAAACCTACCGTGAAGAAAAGAAACAACGTGAAGGGAATCCCCCTTAACGCCCCTTTTTCAAAGGGGGGGAGAAAGATAGTTTGCATTCACTACCTCTCCCAAGGTATAGGTATATTATCCACCACACCGTAAAACCCCGTCCTTCAGGTCGGGGAGGATGTCAACGTGTCGTAAGAAAAAGGCTGAGTGTATGAAAGGAGAGGGCTGCAATGCATATAGAAAATAATGACGTGGTCTAGTCCTGACGATATAAAAGTAAAAATAGAACGATGCTGGGCGCGGGGTGATGTGTGTCGTGCAGCACTGGGGCATAGCGATATATTTCCGTGGTCGATGTCTTTGGGGAAACCATCGGCCAAGCAGATGTTGGATGATTTTTCAGGTATGCAAGATTGGGTGAAAAACATTCAAATATTTGCACAAAAGAAACAGATTCAACTGCAATGGAAAACCATCAACCACCGTGCTTTGGGAGCGCAACAACTTTCTGCTGCGTTATGTTTGGAATCTGCCGAGCAAGCCGCACGTTTAATCGGTAAAACCCAAGACTTAAAACAATGGCTTGGCTTATATCAACTGAGCATCAAGGCATTACCCGAAGTGGAATCATGGTTATTGGCATACCCACTGAAAGCATTGGCATTGGCATTGGCATTGGCATTGGCAGTGGTTTGGCAACATATTCTGGATTTATGCGTTTGGATGAAGCTTCATTCGAATCCGCGTGTTTATCTGCGCCCTTTGGATTCAAGGATTGCCTTGTTGCATAGTGATGGCAATCAAGATGTCAGCATGACTGCAAAGGCATTTGCAAAGCTTCACGATAACATTATTAAACAAGTCAAACAAATCGTGATGGTTGAAAATGAAATCAATTACCTGACCTTTCCAAACATGAATAAAACCTTGCTTATTTTTGGTTCAGGCTATGGCTTTGAAGCCTTAAAAAAAGCTAAGTGGCTGCATGGTTGTCGTATTTATTATTGGGGTGATTTGGATACCCATGGCTTTGCAATTTTGAATCAATTACGCGCTACATTCCCTCAAACGCAATCTTTTTTAATGGATAAAAGAACGATGCTTAGCCACCAATATGCTTGGGGCAGGGAACCCAAACAAGAAAGCAAAGATTTAAAGTTTTTGAATCAAAAAGAGACCGATATGTATGATGATTTACGCCATAATCGCTTGGCAGATAAGCTACGTTTGGAGCAAGATCGGATTACCTTCTCTGATGTAACGCAAGCGGTCAAATATATTACCACAATATCACAAGCCCACGGAGAAAAATCATGATGAAAAAAGGCAACTCTGTTCCTCTGTGCGGCTATGCTAAAAATAAAGCGACCATACTTGGCGTGTTGGACAATGGCATATTAGGATTAAGCGCCGAACACCTTGATATGCTGCAACAAGCTGATGTAGTGATCGGTGGCACGCGTGTACTTGAACTATTTTCAACAGAATTTAAAACAGATGTGGAAACGTTTGATTTAACAGGGCACCTCAAAGATGTACCACCCCTAATTGAGCAGGCATTGGGGAATCAGCAAGCTGTGGTGGTGTTGGCAACAGGTGACCCGCTGTGTCACGGTATTGCCAATTATTTGAAAAAGAAAATCGGCTTATCCAAGCTGAATATCATGCCGAATGTGTCGGCTTTGCAGTTGGCTTGTGCGAGAGTGGGTGTGAGTTGGCAAGATGCTTATATTTGTTCGGTACACACCCAAGATGCAGGCGAATGGGTTGACAACCCAAGCAAAGAACATGGCCTTTATTCCTTATTTAAAGCGTGTGTGCAACATCGCAAAATTATCACCTTTACCAGTCCTAAAAATAATCCAGCGCGAATTTCCAGAATGTTGGTCGCGGAAAATATGGCCGATGATTTTGATATGATAGTGACTGAAAACTTACTGCAAGATAATGAACGTATTGTGGCTGATATACCTGTATCCGAACTGGCAAAGCAAGATTTTTCTGATTTGAATATGGTCATTTTAGAGCGTAAAGAGTCCATCACCAAGTCCACACTGTTTGGACTTGAAGATGCGAGCTTTAACCAACGAAAACCTGAAAAAGGCTTGATTACCAAGCGTGATGTTCGCGCTGTATCGTTGGCACATATGCAGCTTAAAGCAAACAGTATTGTTTGGGATATTGGTGCTGGTTCTGGCTCTGTGGGCTTGGAAGCTGCGCGCCTTTGCGCCAATGGTTGGATCTATGCGATTGAAAAGAATGAAGGTGATTTTGACATTGCCAAAAGTAATCAGCTGCAAATGGACATTCATCATTACACCTTGGTTCATGCCAAAGCACCCGAATGCTTAGAGGCTTGGCCGAATCCTGATGCTGTATTTATTGGCGGTTCAGGTGGTAAACTTGGTGATCTCATCAAGTTGATTGTGGCACGTTTAAATGATGGCGGTCATTTGGTGATGAACTTTGTCACCATTGAAAATCTCACGGCTGCCGTGGAAACACTCAAAACCATGGATGTATCATGGCAAATCACGCAAATGCAAGTTTCGCGTAGTAAACCAATTTTACACATGCACCGCATGGCGGCTGAAAATCCTGTATGGATTGTAACTGTGGAGAAAATGTATGATGTCACAACTATGGATCAATAATGGATCGCTACATACTAAAACTTTCACCAAAATAAAGACGACGTGCATCAGGGTTGGAGACAATCATATCTGCATCACCTTCCACAATAATTTCACCTGCATTCATCAAATAAGCACGTTCGCAAATGGCTAATGTATCACGGACATTGTGATCGGTGATTAAAATACCAATCTGTTTTTTACGCAAGCTGGCAATCATGGCTTGAATATCTTCAACTGCAATAGGGTCTACACCAGCAAACGGTTCATCCAACAATAAAAAACGCGGATGGGTGACCAAAGCGCGGGCAATTTCAGTACGGCGGCGTTGTCCGCCTGAAAGCGTGAATGCTTTTTGATGCTGCACCGCTTCCAAACCAAAATCGAGAAGCAAGCCTTCCAATTCTTCTTCCACTTGAATGGCAGGCATTTTGAGTGTTTCAAAAATAGCCAGTAGGTTTTCTCGTACGGTGAGTTGACGAAAAATACTGGCCTCTTGTGGTAAATAGCCAATGCCACGGCGCGCCCGTATATGCATGGGTAAATGCACCAAATCTTCACCATCTAACAACACTTTCCCATCATTGGCTTCGACTAGGCCACAGACCATATAAAAACTGGTCGTTTTACCTGCGCCATTCGCGCCCAGTAAGCCCACACATTCGCCCGAATACACATCCAAGCTCACCGAATGTACGACTATTTTCGTGCCATACCGCTTACATAAACCTTGTGCGGATAAGTGGTGGCGTATGACTTCACTCATGGGGCTTTAGCTTTTGGTATGGCGCGATTTTCAATATGTAAACGTACGGGTTCATTATTTTTTTGTAAGATTTGGGTATCACTTTGGGTAATATTATGGATGATTTTATAGCCATGAATCACACCTTGTTCATCTTCAACACTGGCATGACCAATTAAGGTCACCCGATTGGCTTCTTTTTCAAAAATAGCTTTATCGGATGTACCATGTTTGATGCCTTGATGCATACGCACACGTCCTGTGGCGACGGCTTGTTTGATCTCATTGTTGAGGTAATCCACAACCAGTTGGTCACAACGCAGCTCAAAATCATCACGCGTGAGTAACACACCACCCATGAATGTGGCGCGATGATGGAGGCTATTCATGTGCATACGATCGGATTCGATTTGTACTTCACCTGCTGCCCATGCTGATGCGCTCCACATCAGGCATAGTATGCCTATCCATAATTTTATACTCATTTTCCCCCCTGGTTGCCGCCAATATCTCGATCTTGCATCCAAACATCATGCTGAATCCACATATCTCGTGTTTCATGGTGAATACGCAAGCCGCGTCCTTTGATGGTGGATGAAGGATTATGGGCTGTAAATTGTTGCGGCACTAAAATATCCCCCGTGCTATGTTCAACATCTAAGGTGTCCGAAAGCAGTGTCCATGTTTGGAAGTGAACCACCACATGACCTTGAAAATGCACATCACGCGTAAGTGTGTTTACATCAGCTTGCTGTGCATTCACAGTCATTTTCTCATTGTTTTTATTGAACAGTTCCAAATAAGGCTGGTTGAAGTGCATGCTTGTCAGACCTTGCTTGGCATCATTTGCTTTCAAGCGCCAAAGTACATGATGCCCCTTACGTTCCACCATCCAAGGTGATTCAACGTTTGTACCCGCATCACTTTGGGATGTTTCTTCCCCAACACCTTTGCTGACCCCTGAACCTTGATGCGACCACATCAAGGTGACCGCCACAATCAAGCTGGTACAGGAGACACCCAAGCATCCCCATTTGAGCCATATCCAAGCACTTTTAGACACTTTTTATTGACCCATATCGCCGTTTAAGTATGAAACCACCGCCTCACCCCCGATTTTTTGTATCGGAGATTGTTTGATCATGATGGATTGCCTACTTCGAGGGAATGACGATGTAAGAGGCGAAATCATGTTTCAATCGTTACAATCATTTATTGCCAGCCGCTCTCTTGTGCAGACACACCATAAGCACGTGTGATGGTTTCATCCCAAGCCTCATTGGCCATCATCAAGCCTTCACAAGCTTGGCGTACTGCACCGGCACCCCCTGCAAAACCTGACACCCAATCGACTTTTCCGAGTACAGCCATATAAGCATCCGATGGTGCAAATGATAAATGACAATAGGCCATAGCAGGTAAATCAATCACATCATCACCCATATAAGCACATTCAGAAGCCTTAATTTTTGCTTGTTCACACAATGTTTGAATGCCTTCAGCTTTGCGTAAGCAGCCTTGTATGACATGTTGAATGCCCAGCTCACGGCAGCGATGTTCAACCACTTTTGAAGTACGCCCTGTTAACACAGCCACTTCAATGCCCGAACGTTGCAACAACTTAATGCCATGCCCATCACGCACATTGAAGGCTTTGATTTGTTCACCTTGATCGGTGATAAAAATATCACCCGATGTCATCACCCCATCAATATCCAGAATCAACGTACGAATGCCTTTGGCTTGATCCATCGGAAATGTTTCATAACTATGTTTCATGCAATACCTGCCTGTAATAGGTCATGGAGATGAACAATCCCCACCACTTGATTTTGTGCATCAGCCACGAACAATGTGGTTACTTTATAGGTTTCCATACGTTGCACTGCTTCACTTGCCAAATGGCTTGCTTCAATGGTTCGCGGATGGATATGTGCCAAACTGCTCACTTCTGCATGTAAATCAACGCTGCCAGATTCTAAAATGCGACGCAAATCGCCATCACTGATACAGCCCATTAGGTTACCATCTGAATCTTGCACCCCTGTGACACCCAAACGATGCTGACTCATGACCATGATGGCTTCTTTCAAACAGGCGGAATGAGCGACCATCGGCAATGCATCACCTGAATGCATGACTTCGCCCACGGTGATGAGTTTTTTTCCTAAGCTTCCTGCTGGGTGTACACGCGCAAAATCTTCTTCACGAAATCCCCGTTGCTTTAAAACTACCACTGCCAACGCATCACCCAATGCCAAGGTCGCAGTTGTGGAAGCTGTGGGTGCGAGGTTCATGGGGCAGGCTTCTTCTTTCACAGGAACTTCCAGTATAATATCCGAAAATCTTGCCAAGGTGGATTGGGGTTTGCCTGTGATGGCAATGACCGTTGCACCCAAACGCTTGATGGTCGGCAATAAACCACAGACTTCATCGGTTTCACCACTATGCGACAAGGCTAAGACGGCATCGGATGCTGTAATCATGCCCAAATCACCATGTTGCGCTTCGGCAGCATGCACAAAAAAAGCAGGTGTACCTGTGGAGGCAAAGGTTGCCGCAATCTTTCGCGCAATAATGCCTGATTTCCCCATCCCCACGACCACCAAGCGACCTTCTAGCCCCAAAATACAGGCAATGGCTTGGGTAAATGCTTCATTTAGGCAGCTTTGCTGCGCTTGAAGTGCCTTGATTTCAATCTCAAAGACTTGTTCTGCTTGCGTTAACCATTGTTGTTTGTCTATTCTCATATCAACCCCAACGCTGTGCTTCGACAGCATTCATCATTGTTTTTTTCATCTGTTTGACGCTTATCTTAAACGGATTTATATCCGATTGAGGCACAGGTTTCGCGGGGGTATGTTTTACACTCAAGGGGTTGATCGCTCGACCACGCACACGAAATTCAAAGTGCAAATGGGGGCCTGTTGCCAAGCCTGACATGCCCACATAACCAATGATTTGCCCTTGTTTCACCCATACACCCCGATGAATACCACGCCCAAATTTCGACATGTGACCATAACGGGTCGAATGATTGCGATTGGTATGACGAATCTTCACCAAACGACCATACCCCCTATTCCAGCCTGCAAAGGTAATGCGTCCATCACCAATTGCATGAATGGGTGTGCCTATGGGGGCTGCATAATCCACGCCTTTATGTGCCCGTGTATAGCCCAAAATAGGGTGTTTGCGGGCAGTAGAGAAACGCGATGAAATGCGTGAAAATTTCACAGGGGCTTTCAAATATGTTTTTCGTAAGCTTTTACCATCAAAGGAATAATAATTTGTTTTACCATTCTCAAGTGTATAACGGATGGCCGAATAAATTCTGCCTTGGTTGACAAACACTGCGGCTAAAATGGTGCTCCCAATTTGTTTGCCTTCGTTGTTTTCATCACTGTTATACAAGATGCGAAAATGATCGCCACGGCGCAATTCTCGGGCAAAATCAATATCCCAAGCAAAGACATCGACCAAGTTCATAATGGTTCGGCTATCCATCCCTGCACGGCTAGCATCCAAAAACAAACTATCTTGAATGGTGACCTCTGCATAATGCTGTCGGTGCCACACTGGAAGCCTTTCAAGTTCTGCTTGCCAAGTGTTCTCTCGTTTTTTTAAATGCAGACGTTGCTGATGATCAATGTCATACCATACATCATCATTTTCCCCTTGCTGTATACGCTCAAAATTATGACCATCCTTGACATGCGTAAGGGAATAAACTTTTTTGCTTGCAGCGCCCATATCCATGGCGTCTTGATAGGAAAAGCCCAGAGACTTGAGTGCGGCAAGTGCCGAACCACCAGGCTTTAAACGGATTTTTTGAGGTTGAGAGGAAAGCTTGCCTTGCTTGGGAAACATGGGGGTCGCAACCAACCATTCTTCATGGGCAACCCATTCTTTTTCTTGCTCACTGCCCACCCAAACATAAAAAAAACCAGAAACCATAAGAAAAATCAAGGTAAAAATCCATATGTTCATCCGCTTAGGAGGCTTTCTCTGCGGTCTTGAAACAGTGTTTTTTTGCGGTCGCTGTTCGCAAATGGGTTGGGCAAAATCGTGACTCAATCAAAACTCCTGATTATTGGATGATAAAACGCCAAGCATCTTTGGTGGCTAACCTGCTTTTGTCAAAGCAAAGTTGATGTGAGTGGATGCAGATTGTTGTTGTAGCCAGTCATACACCACCATAAATGCCAAAACATGTTGCACATAACGTCTGGTTTCATTAAACGGAATCAGTTCCACCCATAGTGCTTCTTGCCTCAAAGGCATGGATTTTTGCCATTTTGCTACACGATTGGGGCCAGCATTGTAAGCCGCGATAGCAAGTGCTTGCTGACCATCAAAACGTTTTAACATATCGGAAATATACAAGCTACCCAACTCAATATTATGTGCAGGACGTGATAAATTCAGACCTTTTCTATGTCGAATACGATGCTTCTTCACCACATCTTTGGCCGTTGCAGGCATCAGTTGCATCAAACCTCGCGCGCCAGTACGAGAGCGTGCCATGGGGTTAAATGCAGATTCTTGACGAATAATACCCCAAATCAAGGATGTTTTTAGCTGACTATGATGCGCAGCCTTGTTGACTTCTTTCTTATAAGCCATTGGAAAGCGCGCCTCCAGAACATCCCACTGCCTTGATCGACTCGCGGCACGGATCACCTGCTCATGCCAACCCCAGTCTATCGCTAATTGCATGGCTTGTTGCCACGTTTTTTTGGATGCCCCTTTCAAAGCCACGCGCCATTCCGCATCTGCTTTTGAACTTTTCCCCCAATAACGCCATTCATATGCCCGTTGTATGGCTTTGTTTTTCTGTAACAACGTTGTATCAACATCAAGCAGCTTACGGGCACCCATCTGGTAGGGTTGATGCAAATGTTTGGCACACAAAAAACTATAATAACCACGCTCCAATGCGCCTTGTTCAAACAATAACTTAGCTGTCTCAGGTTTTTTTAATTGTTCTAAAACATACCCCTGCCAATAAAGCCACCGTGATTCCATTTGTTCCGATTCGGGCATGATCTGCATGACCTGCAAGGCTTTTCCCCATTGCTTTTTCAACAATAGGCTACGCACTAACCAGGCTCGCGTTTCTTTGTTTTGCACCCCATTGGGTAACGATAGCAGCCACTGACTTGCCAGTTTTTGGTGTTGTTTGGCTGCACGTACAGCAAGATAGACCTGCAAGTGCTGGACATCTTTATCATTGAGTTGTGGTTTGATGCGTTGTAACACCTTCCACGCCTTTTCAATGTCATGACGCGCCAAACGACGAAGTCCATCTTTGGCAATCCATGCCATCACCTTGGGAGATATATGATAAATTTTACTGGTGAGAAGAGCATGTTCTGGAGACGTTTTGACTTTTTCCCACAGCTTGATCCACTTTTGTTCTTGCACATTCAAATAATGTTTAACGTTTTTTACTTTTTTCCATTGCCCATGTTTGGCCCATGTGACCACCCTAGCCCACATATCATCATGGCTTGGATGACCCGCTGCATGCCAATTTTCAATAAGTTTTGTTTCATTTTCGGGAAGCGGCTGACCTTGTCGCCACAGTTGAGTCAGCCCTTGCCGTGCTTTTTCTGCATGACCATTGTACCAAAATGACTGTACGGCAATATTGGCAAAGCGTTTTGTACCTTGTGGCAATAAGATCAACTGTTCCGATACTTGCGGCCATTGACCACGTTTTACCAAGCTTTTCATCCATGTTTGACGTAAATACCTCGTTTCTGGAAGATTTTTATGTGTTGTTAAAATTTGCCAAACATCGTAATCTTTTTCTTTCTTGACCAAATCATAACCTTGCCAGACCTCAAGGTAAGGTGCCAATGGGTAGTCGCCCATATCGTGCAAAAGCTGCTTCAATGTATGTATATCTTTTGCTTTTAATGCAATGCGTGCTTGCTGAAACATACCCCGCTGCTGCTCAAGCCGCGTTTTTTTCGCCTCGGATGCATTCACATCGCTTGAAAATATCAAAGTACCCATCAAAAAAATACAACAACTGATGAAAGTGATTATTTTATAGCGTCGTTCAGCCATTGCTTTACCGTCACGCCTGAATGTAATCAGCCCATCATCCCCAAATACTTCGATCAGGAATCTAGTATTCATCATGGATTATCGATCCAAAATTTTGGGGATGAGCAAGTAATTTTGTGCTTGAATCACTATATACCACCATTTGATTTTCACTTCCTATATTGCGACTGTTTTTTGTAAAAAAAAGTCTCTACACTCTCGCCATGACTTTGCAAGCAACCGAACTTCTTCAAACATATCATCATCTTTATCGTATCTTTCCTGAAGATATTCATATTGCGCGCCCTCTGATTCAAGTGTCGCAAAAACAAGGTGATATTGAAACTGCCTATCGGATTTCTTCTGAATTCGGCCGACGTATGTTTGCTTGTGGGCGGACAAGTTTTGCCGCATCCTTACTGAAACTCTGTCAACAACTCAAAAATAAGCAGGATGATGATATAGAGTCCATGTTGGCGATGGCTGAGGTGATGAGCGATGCCCCAGAGGACAATAAAGAGAAAATATTCTCATTGATTGAAAAGTTATCCGATCAAGAGGCTTTGGAATTTATACGTCAAGCCAAGATCATCACCAGCAGCAAGGGTGAGACTTTAATTCAAGATGGTGAAGTCGGTAGTCAGTTTTACATGATTTTGCAAGGTCGTATGGGTGTACATATCCATTTGAATGATGGCACAGAATTAAAAATCAAAGTCCTTAAGGATGGGGATTATTTTGGTGAATATGCTTGTATTTATAAGCTACCTCGAACCGCAACGATTACCGCCGATGAAGATACATTGCTGTTGGAGTTCCCAGATACTGCAATCTCATCCTTGATGACCCAATCTCCTGATGCAGGTGCGATCTTAATGGACATCATGGCGCAACGGCTCATTCAGTCCATGACCCATATTCACCCCGCATTTACAGATATTGTCGAAGGCGATCATGCTTGGGTGGCGGAAGAATCGCATATTTTAGATATTCAAGGTCATGCACCACTTAGACCACGAAAAAATACGGCCTATTTAATCTTACATGGCGAACTCAATGTTCTTCAAGGTAAGCATACTGTGATAAATCTTCAACGCAGCCAAATGTTCGGGGATTTAAATCACCACTTATGTTTGCCCAAACATACTTCTTTACTGGCGCAAGAACGCAGTCTTGTATGTGAAATTCCCCAAGAAATTTTTAAATCATTTATGGATGCTTATGGATGCTTTGAGCGTTGGGTGGAAGCACAAGGCTAGATGAATAGCGTCTTTTTTCATGGCAGACTTTCTCGCAAAGGCATCAGTCCTTCAATCACGTGTTGAGTGCGCTTTTTAGTCACGATTTCAGCTCATATAAAACCTGAGTTTTATTGATTCTTTCATCCTAAAAAAGACTTTGTTCAGCCGTTCAAGGTGAGGTATTCAGGGCTTTTTTGATTTGAAACTCAGTGGATGAGCAATGAAATACAAAGTTCCCTATACAAGCCCTAGCTTGCCCGCAGGATGATGATTTTTTCTGCCTATACCCCCCCTGCTGCGGTTGGATTTAGAGACTGCCCGTTTGATTTGGAGTCCTCCACTCTTGACGTGCATCAACCACATCACCAATCACCACAATGGCAGGCGATATACCCACAAGATCACCTGATATCACTTCAGCCAATGTGCCATAATCTTGTGTTTCAGTCGGTAAACTCACGGCATGTAACACGGCCACGGGCGTTGTTTTTTTCATGCCCGCATCGACAAGGTTGACTGCGATTTTCGATAGATTGCGTGTCCCCATGTAAATCACCAGTACAGGAAATGCTGCTACCAATGCCTGCCAATCCATGCGTGATTTACCTTCGGCTTCATGCCCTGTTAGAAATGCCAGCGATGCATTCACGGTTCGGTCGGTCACAGGAATACCAGCCATAGCAGGGGCGGCAATGCCTGATGTGATGCCTGGAATCACACGAAAGGGGATATGTTTGTTTGCCAGAGCGCGGATTTCTTCACCACCACGACCAAACACAAATGGATCGCCACCTTTGAGGCGCACCACACGCTTATTCTCTTGAGCGAGCCTGACCAAAGTATCACAAATATCTTGTTGGCTGGCCGATGGTTTTCCACCACGTTTGCCAGCAAAAACAAGCTGGGCATCTTGATCCGCCATCGCCATGATAGCATCAGATACCAAGGCATCATGCACAATCACATCGCAATCAGAAATCAGTTTGGCTGCGGCAAGGGTGAGTAAATTCGCATCACCAGGTCCAGCACCGACGAGAGCTACCTCGCCATGATGTAATGGGTCGTCTAACTTCATACTTTTTCACCGCAGTCATATTTTAAATCAATCATTGGACTTCTCCCGAGCTTCAGCCAAAGCAAGCATCGCATGAATAGCTGATACCACCAAGCTTGAACCGCCTTTGCGACCGCGTGTAATCACCCAAGGCACCTGATTGGCTGCTGCCACTTGATCTTTGGATGCTTCAGCCGAGACAAAACCCACAGGCATGCCCACGATTAAGGCAGGTGTGGCAGCTTCTTCTTCAATCAAACGAATCACTTCCAAGAGTGCCGTGGGTGCATTGCCCACACCGATAATCGCCCCATCCAACAATCCAAGCTTATGGGCTTTACGCATGGCTTGCACAGCGCGGGTTGTGCCTTCGGCTTTGGCTGTTTCAATCACATCGTCATCCGAAATAAATTGATGGGTTTGTACACCAAAATAAGATAAACGGGGCTTGGATAGTCCTACGCAAATCATTTCAACATCCGCCACAATCGGCGCACCTGCGGCAATTGCTTCAAGCCCTGCTTGCATGGCATCGGGGTGGAATTCAGTGAGACCATTAAATTCAAAATCAGCAGTGGCATGAATCATACGGCGTACCAAAGGCCATTGTTCATCGGTGTAATTGCCTTTGTTGCCTGCTTCGGCATCGACAATGGCAAAGGATGAATGCTCGATTTTTTGTCCAGCTTTGGTCATCTGCTCTGTGACCGTGTTGGTATTTTTTGCCTTGCTGACTCGGTCGCTCGGTGGTGAAAAATTCATAATCTTACCTCAATGATGGTGATGATGCCCAAAGCCATGCTCTTCAGAAAAATCACGGTATTTGCAACCATCACATTCTAACATTTTGGGTTCATCGCTATCAACGCCCTGTGCATCAGCAACCCGTTCATCAAGCAGCTCATAAATACCATCATTAAACCCCATATATGTTGCTAAGCCAAAGGATGTGGTGGGATATTGCTGAGATAAACGCGCCACTTGCCGTGTGATGCGTTCAATCAATACACCTGTAAATAAATAATATGGCAACACGATGATTTGTTTCATGCCGCATGCCACTTGCCGTTGTGCGATGGTTTCCACTTTCGGGAAGGTGATGCCTGTGAATGCCAAATCCACCATCTCATGCTCGGTTTCTTCAAATAACCAACGCGCCATTTTTGCAATCTCACCATTGGCAACTTTATCCGATGAACCACGCGCTAGTAAAACGACACCTGTATTTTTTGCGTCGGGAGCATCCAAGCCAAGCATGGCTTTGTGCAGTTCTAATTTGAGTGCTTTTAATACCTTTGTACCTGCACCCAAATGTTTTGCCATGATAAATTCTACATCAGGGTGATGTTCACGCGCATGGGCAATATGGTGTGGAATCTCCATCTTAACATGCCCTGCTGCACCTAAAATTAATGGCACCACAATCACACGTTTGGAGTTTTTCGCAGCCTTATTGAGTCCTGCATCCAACAAAACATCAGCAAACTCAATAAAGCAGACTTCAATGCGGTCATGCGGTTTGCGTGCGCGCCATGTGTTGGCAAAGCTTTCAATCTCATCGTTACCACTTTTCTCGCGTGAACCATGACCCACCAGTAGAATGGTATCATTCATGTTTGTTTGCATATATTTCTCTCCGCGCCTCCGCGCCTCCGCGGTAAAGCTTTTATTTTTCAGCCTTTCTAAATCGGTGTGTAAAATCAGCATCGTAAAGCTTGGATTTCTTGAGCGTTTTCCAAGCTCTTGCGCCCAAGGTTGGACTCACCACAATCATGGCTTGTGAAGCAATTTTTTCAGCCCTGCACTTTTCGCGGATATTGGCAATCGTACCCCACACAATCTTTTCTTCGCTTGGCCATGAGGCTTTTTGTACCACCAAGATTTTATCATCATCATGCCAACCTGCTGCCAACAAATCATCGCGCACTTTGTTTAAGAGTGTGATGGATAAAAACATGCAAATCGTGGTTTTATGTTGGGCAAGCTCCCTCAAACTTTCACCTTCGGGCATGGGCGTTCGCCCTTCAACACGTGTGAGAATCACTGTTTGCGTCACTTCAGGAAGCGTCATGCTTTCACTGGCAGCCGCCATGGATGCAAAAGCAGAAGATACACCTGCCACCACCTCCGATTCAATGTCTGCGGCATCCAAGGGTTGAAGCATTTCAATCAATGCACCATATAAACTTGGATCACCTGTTTGTAGGCGAATCACTGTTTGATGCTGTGCTGCTTTTTCAATCAACCAGTCCGTGATTTCTTCTAAAGTCATGCCTTTGGAGTCGGCGATGTCACAGTCTTCGGAAGCCCAAAGTGTGCAGGCTTCGGAGACCAATGAACCTGCATATAAAATCGCCCCAGCTTCACGCAAAAGACGCTGACCTTTCACCGTGATTAACTCTGCATCACCTGGCCCCGCTCCGACAAACCAAACTTTACCCATGTTTTTTCACCACAGAGGGGTTCGACAAGCTCACCCACCAGAGGCACAGAGAAAAACCAATCATATTTATGCTTGCTCCAATGCTTTTAAAGTTTCACCTTTTTTATTTTTCCACTCAATCCAGCCATTGCTACTTCTTCCAAGTGTTATCGTACTTGCGCCACTGGGGCTGCTAAACAAATAGTCCTTCTGAAAAATCAGTGCACCATCTATATCGCCTGCATCAGCGGCAGTTAAAAGCAGAGTGTAGCGTAGCGAAACGCCGCTTTTAACTGTCCGCTGGATGCTTTTGTTAGCTGTTTTTGATTGCATTTTCGATAACTTCATCAATCTTGTTTCTTTCTTGTGCTATCTGTGCTTTTATTTTTTCTTGTGCATCCAGTTCTGTTTTTATTTCAAAGACTATCCGCTCTTGTTCTTCTGTTGAAATATCTAAAAGTGGAAATTCCTGTATTTGGCTTGGGAAAATATTTGTGTTATTGCCAAGTCCTTTTTTGTTGATTTCCACAAGGTATTGAAAATATTCGGTTCTGAAATAATAATAGGCAAATAATGAATTGTAGTCTTTCAACCTAATCCGCATAGTAAAGTCAGCAAAGATACCGTTTAGCTCTTCATCAGTGATGATGGCTACCTTTCCTATCGTTCCCTCGCCTGAACGGGCGAGGAGAATATCATTAACCTGTATGGTTTTATTTTGATTATCACTAGCAAATTTATCCGTTACCAAATGAGCATTATCTTTTTCAAACTTCCAATTTTTAATGGTTGCCATTGAAAGGTAATAGTATTCTCCATTATCATCATCGTATTGTGCAGGGGATATGCCTTTGCCTAAGACTATTGGCACAGATATAAAGTCTTTGATTTTTTTACTGGTTTTGCTTTTGAGTTCATCAAGGACAAATTGTCCAGCTTGGCGATGAAATTTAACGCTATAGCGTAAATCTTTATTATTTCCATAGTGGCTAAAATCAACATCAAATATTTTTACTTTTTTCAGTGCTTCAAAACGTTCAAGATTAAAATTAAGCTCTCTGGTAAAAACTCGATTGACAACTTCATGAGGAGCTTTAATTTTTGATTTAAGTTTTTTTATGTTTTGCTCGATTGGTTCTATTTTATTTAAAAGACTTTGCTCCTTATCCTCAAACATATTGATTATATTTGAGTCCAACTTAATGCAAAAAAGATCATTAACTTTAAGGGTTGGATAGCCTTTTCCTTGTCTGGCGATTGACATTAGGTTGTTATAAAAAACTGTGCGCAAAGAATAGAAAAGCAACTTGTTTAGCTTTTTTGGTCTAAGCTGAATGAGTGCTGTTGTATAAAAAATATCTGTTAGATCACCATCAATGAGAACATATTTTTTAAGGTTAGGGCGAACTTTTGAAAGCAGAATATTTCCTGCTTGAGCTGTTTGAATATCACCTTTTTCTATTTTTTTAAAGTAGTCCTCTACAAGTTCATCTCTTGTAGAAAAATCTAATGTAACTGCCTCAACATCACCTTGTTTTGTGACATTACCGATTTCTGAATATTGAAATGGTATATCTTCAATATCATCAATTAGAGCTAAACGATCTTTTTTTTCATATTCAACAACATCAAATAAGGTACCAAAGGAAAATGATTTTTCTTTAGGTATTCGACTAAAATCAATGAAATCTGTATCGCATCGTAATGAGGCTTCTGCGGAAAACTGATCTAGCGTAATATCAAACTGCCTTAATCCCATTTAACACCTCTCAAAAAATCCAATGCTGTTTCTTTTACGCCATCATTAACCATAACCTCACCATCTGCACTTAAACGGTAAAGGTCATTTGGCATAGGTTTTTCACCTCGTTTGGTACGTTTATATCCCACATGGTCTACTTCTGCCATAAATATTGAGTAGTTTAATTCTTTGGCTACTTCACCGAATACCCACCAAGTATTGACAAAACCAAAACTTTCTTTCGTGTCTTTATCGAATTTGCATAGTTCGACTATTTCACTCTGATATTTTTCTACCAGTTCCTTTAAAGATAATTTATCGTCATCTTCTTCCAGATAATCTTTCAATAATCGCAACAGGTTATTTTGTCGCTTTTTTTCTGTTTCTTTAGCAATAGCCCATTTTTTAGAAATGGCTTTTCCTTTGATAAAATGCTCAATTTCTTTATCACAACGAGTTTTTAACAAACTCCATTCATTAGAGTATTTACTCCATAGCTCATTCCATTGTTCTATTTCACCCGTTGTTTTCTTTTGAGCAAAAAGCAGACTGGTTTTGGTTGAAGTGTATGGTTCAAAAGTCACTTGTGGTAATGAAACAATAGCTTTTACTTTGAAATATTTATAGACAAACAAACGAATATATTTATTTTCGGTGGTATCAAATACGCTTTCAGGTAAAACAGCGGCAAAACGCCCATTGGGTTTTAACAGTTGATACCATCTTTCAATAAACAAATTTTCAGAGTTCTTTTTGTCGCCAAAGACAAATTCTTTTTTTACATTCTTTTTGGTCTCATTGTCTAAATCTACGCTAAAAGGTGGATTGGTAATAATGACATCAAATTGTTTATTGACCTCTTTATCGGCATAAAGATTATCAGGCTCATATTGTTTAAGAAAGTTAGGGGCGGTTTCTTTGTCGTAGAGCTTAAACGGCAATAACCCATCTTTTACAAAAATATTGCTTGAACCATCACCGTGTAAAATCATATTTACTTTGGTGGCTGTGCCAAGATTAAAATTTATTTCACTACCATAGATGTAATCTTTAGCCCATTTGTTTTCTCGGTGGTCGGGCATAAACCATTGATGAAATTTATCATCAATATCTCGGGTGTCGTCTAATTTATCTTTAAAGCGATATTTAAGGTTTTTGGTGATAAATTTCATGTATTCAATTAAGAAAGTACCACTGCCTGCACTGGGATCAATGAGATAGGGAATTTCTAAGTCATTATTCACCCGATCTAATGCTAATTTATCAAGTTGCAAACCCCACAATAGAAATCGAACTACATTGATATGGGTAAAAAATTGCCCTTTGCTTTGCTTAAATCCTTCTCGGATAATGCCTTCAAAAAAGTCGCCTAGAATGTCTTTGCCATCAAAGCTGTTTTTTCCATCGACAAAAGAGTATTTTTCCAGTTCTTGAACGGTATATTTTAACTTTGCTAATGAAAATTTATTTTCATCAATAACATAAGATTTATTCAGCTTTTTTTCATCAAGGATATTAAGACGTTGTTTTAATGCTCTGCGGTACAGGGTGTTGATGCGATCAAATAATTGGTCTTTGGTTTCAAATTTTTCATCGCTTTTTTTTGCGTAAGAAAAAATTTGGAAGTCGTATTTTTCACTTCCCTTTTTTTCGCTCTCATCTTGAATTTTTGCCAATATCAAGTTGGTTAAAGATGAAAAAACCTCGTTATCATCTGTCCCGCCACCACCCCATAAGACATTGTGCAAATTTTTTCTAAGGCTTTCTAATTGCTCATGGCTAAAATTGGTTTCTAAATCTTTTTTTCCACCTTTTATAAAAGGTTCTTTCTGTGCCTTTCCGTATCTGGCGGGGAGTTCATCGGCAAAGTTTCTCTCCTCTTTCCATGAATCAAAAGAGGTGTATTTTTCATAATCAATGATGATACATTTATCTTTAATTTCATCATTAACAATATCGAATGAATAGAGAACAAGATATTTAACGCCTATGCCTTGTCCTTTTTCTTGAGAGGCAAGATTAAAAAGCTGTTTTTCTATTACTTCGTCTTTGTCTTTTTCGTAATCTTCTGGGCTTTTTAGTTCGATATAGAGAAAAGCATCACCGTTGTTGTCTCTGACAACAACATCAATTCTTGGCTTGTTTACTTTTGGTCTGCCAATATCATATTCTTTTTCAATTTCAATATTTTCTGGTTTGTACCCAAGAATATTGACTAATTTTGTAAGTACATAGGCACGGACTATTTCCTCATCACCTGTGATGTTCTTTATTTCACGGGTCTGTTTGATTGCATTGGTATAGCTGATTGTGGATTTGGCAAAATCAAACTTTTCAACAGCCTTTACTTTCTGTTGCTTTAGGTATTTTTTTATTACAATTTTATCCATTTTTTCCTACTTTTTGATGTTGCCACCGTGTTTGATTTTATACAGCTAACTTTCAGCCTCACCAATGTATATTCTATCTTTTCCGCCCAATTCATCACTACGTCCGAATAAAAGATAAATACCTGTCGATTGTAAATCCTCTCTATCTTTACTTTGATTCAGCATCGAACGAGGTATTTTATACGCTTTTCCTGTCCAGTTCGATAATTCACACATCCAACGCCCAGAAGCCACGCCATCCATCAAAAAGAGTCGGACTGTTTTGGGTAAAAGGTTCATGATGAGTGCCATGAAATATCAAGCTTACGGTGCTGGTTTAAACAATCTCGAAGGTATAAATTAATCAGTGTTTGGTATGGAATATCTGAATCTTTTGCCATGGATTTAAAATATTCAATAACATCTTCGCTTAACCTCATGGTCACAGGTTTTTTCAGTTTAGAAGCATAAGGATTTTTTCTTGATTGCATTTTGGATAAATCATATTCACTTTTCATTTTCCATCACCTTCATAGAATTTTCGTTCGTTTTTCGTTGCTTCACGTGCAGAAATGATTTGAACAATATTTCCCGAATCTCTTTCGCAGTAACAAATCATAAGAACCTTGTGTGTTGTACTAAGCCCAAGTAGCAAAAAACGATCTTCTCCTTCTATGTTATCATTTTGATAAAATTGAACAGCAAACTCGTCATAAAAAACCGACTTAGCTTCTTCAAAAGATATGCTATGCTTTTTTATATTCGAATCAGCTTTGATTGAATCCCATTCAAATTTAATCATTGACTATGATATGTATAATATATTTACGATGTCAATGAAAAATATTGACTTATGTTTTACCACATTTCCATCCCCAAGCCATACCAAGCAACACTGGAATCATCATCAAAAGAAACGATGACCATTTACGCTCAGCCGTTGGGCGAATGGCTTCGGCTTCACCCATCAAAGCAAGGTGATAGACGCGCCCATCAATATCGGTGCGTAACTGCAATTGATATGCTGTGCCATCAGGTGGGCTATATTGAAGTTCAATCAAACCGTTCGCCGTGGTCACGCCTTCGATATGCAGCACTGGAAATCCACTTTCCAAATGCACAAAGTCCAAATCATAAGAGGCATGTGCCACTGCTTTTCCAGCCTTGCTCAGTTTCATGCTCCAATCCATCGGCGTGCGATTGGCTTCACCTGTTGGTGCTTTGCCATTCAGCCAATGCAACTGAATATCATCCACTGTATTGCTCACTTCCATGACTTGGTGTTGACCACCTGCGCCATGTGCCAAGACCGTTTGCGGTTGAGAGATGCCACCCACAGATACCATGAATACAAGCATCGCCAGTGCTTTTAAGCGTTTGCCGCTTAAAAAACCAGCCGCCAGTAAAAAGATAAACAGCAACACATCGTTGGTATATTTGACCAACGGTGTTTGCACCGTGAAATCAATGGTTTCATGATGGTTGGGGTGAATCGAATGCTGAACAGTGATGCGATACTTCCCTTCATCCGCAAACTGCTGGCTTAAGCGCACGATGCCATCATCACTATGAATCTTCATGTCCAATACATCACCTGGTGTTTGATATTCAATAAAAAACAAGGGTGATTTTGATGATAGCTTCTCAATTTTCACCAAATAATCGCCTTCTTCACCCATATCGGTGGCAAAACGCGCGGTATCATGAGCAATGGGGGAGTTAGGTGCCCAATGCTCCCCCGACTCTTCATAGGCATTATAATATGTTACAAAACCAAACCCACTGGCAATCACCAAGCCTGCCAATAGCAAAGGAAGCATCCATGTTATTTTTGACATTGATTCGATACCTATCTCAAAAACTTAGTGGCATTGCACAATAGTGGTGGAATGACGAACAGGGTGCATGCCATTATGCACATCAGGAATGGATACAAAAAATACGGTAAACAATACCAATGGAATCCATGCCATCCAAAGCGCACGCTCTGCCCATGTTGCCAAAGATGTTGTGGCTTGCGCCTCGGTGATACTGCCTTGCATGGTTGTTGAAATAGTCATGATGTTCTCCTTGTTTAAAATTCTATGGCCTGTTGGGCTTTGATTCCTTTTTCCTTAAACGCATGTTTGACCATACGCATTTCCGTGACGGTATCCGCCACGTCAATCACTTCAGGCGCAGCATTGCGCCCTGTTAACACCAGATGCATCCAGCTTGGTTTTTCTTCTCGAATCAATGTGGCGATTTCCTCGCCAGAAATCCAACCATAACCTGTGCAATAATTGATTTCATCAAATACAATCAAGTCGTAGTCATGGCTACGTAGCTTGGCTTTGCATAAATCCCAAATCTCTCGCGTTGTTTTGATGTCTTGTTCGGGATTTTTGGTATCCCAAGTAAAGCCATCACCCAGTGCGTGCCATTCGATGTTATCAAATTTTTCAGCCGCCTTTTGCTCGCCTGTCTTCCATTTTCCTTTGATAAATTGAATCACGCAAACCTTCATACCCCAAGCCGCAGCGCGAAAAACCATGCCAAATGCCGAAGATGATTTGCCTTTGCCATCACCCGTGTGAACGAGGGTCACGCCTTGGCGGTGTTCTCTGCGCTTGATGGCCATATTAAACCTTCACCGCAGAGGGGGTCGACAAGCTCACCCGCCGAAGGCGCGAAGAAAAACAAAAAATTATTGGGTAAACCATAAGGCTACCTCCTTAGATTGGCTTGAAAAAAACCAATGAATATATGATGCTCTTAGATTTTTGTAACGCATGCCTGAATCGCCACGGTTGACTTCAAAAGCAGGCTGCATCCCTCCGCGCCTTTGGGCTTCCGCAGTCATTTCTCGTTTAGAATAATGAAATTCATGGCCTCGCACACCACGGGCATCTTCTCGATACCCCAAACCTGCCAATTTATCCTGCATGACAAAATCACATGGCAGAATACCGATCATGCTTGTTCGCTGCGTTTCTCCGCATCTTTGCGACTCGGAAGTAAGCATCATGCTTTGCCCCAAAAGCATCATGCCGCCACATTCTGCCAACACAGGTTGATTGCTTTCAATAAAATCACGAATGGAAGGCAAGCTTTTTGATTGACTCAAAGCTTCCAAATGTAGTTCGGGATAACCGCCGACGAGCCACAAAGCATCGGCATGGTCAGGTACTTCATCGCCAGCCAATGGTGAAAAATAGACGACCATCGCCCCTTGCGCTTCTAGCCATTCAATATTGGCAGCATAGATAAAACAAAAGGCTTCATCTTTGGTGATAGCGATGGTTTTGTTTTTTAATAAATTACCGCGCAGGGGTTCGACAAGCTCACCCAGCAAAGGTGCGAAGGAAGATAAGTGCTCGGTCTGTTCTAAACTTTCAACATATTGCTTACTCATTTCTGGGGGATCTGTTTTTTTCTCTCCGTTCCTTCGCGCCTTGGCGGTGCAAAAAAGTTTCTCAACATGAAAATGATTTGAAAAATTAGGTAAATCCAACTCACTTGGCATCTTTAAACCCAAGTGTCGTTCGGGCAGTTGCGGTGCATTTTTACCCAGCCAAGCCATAAGCGCTGGCAGTTCAAATTCCTGCAATAATTCACGCAATAGCTTGGCATGATTGTCACTGCCGACATGGTTGGCGATGATGCCTACAATCTCCACATCCATGGCTTTGGCTCTCGCCACAAAGCCTTCCACCAACGGCACAATCGAACCACTCATGCCTTTGGCAGACACCACCAAGATGACAGGCAAATCCAGCTCTTTAGCCAAATGCGCGCTTGAACCTTCACCGCCCACGCCGCTACGTCCATCAAACAAGCCCATCACACCTTCGATGATGCTCATATCTGCATCTGCGGATTTTTTAGCCAACAGTTGACGGCTCATAGCCACGCCCACCATGTGTGTATCCAAATTGTAAGAAGTACGCCCACATGCCAGCTCATGCCACATCGGATCTAAAAAATCAGACCCTGATTTGAAGGGTGCAACCGCTTTTCCTAATGCTTGGACATGCTGCATCAATGCCAGTGTGGCTGTGGTTTTACCACAACCTGATTGTGTGCCTGCGATAAGATAATGTTTCATGGTCAAAGCATGGTCACCCGCGCAAGTTGAAATACGCAAAGCACCAAGAGTCATGCACCAGTAGATGAATAAAAAAACATAGATGTTAGCTATAGAAAAACGATCTATTCCACCGACTGCACCTTCATCCCCGAAGTGCTTTCCGTTTGCCTATCATAGATAAGCACGCTTTAAGGCCGGTCTCCTGGCTTGCCATCATCCTTCTTTGTACTGTCTTCCCAAAGCATCATGCCTCAGTGAACGGTGTATAAAGTCGTCAGGCTTACAGTAGCGGGGGCTGCGTCGGCTTTGTTTTGATGAAGAAACGCACCGAACTTCCCGTTTCACCCTTTGGTTGAACACCATCAGGCACCTCAAGCGAGCGGAACAGTATCCCGACGATAGATTGCGTCAATGCTGGATTTTCAGTGGTTCTTGGACAGCACGATGTTTTTGAGTTTTTTGATACGCATCGGTTTGATGCTATTATTTCAAGCGTCAGGTTGTGGCAAACTCGATAAGTCCGACAGACGACGAGATCAATCCAGTTCTTGCCACCGCCAATCCTGAATTTCAGGCATATCTTCACCATATTGTTCGATATACTGGCGATGATCCACACGTTTATCTTGCATCTTCTGTTGGATATATGCTGCTCGATGTGAGTATTGTGGGAGCTGCTTCAGCGCATCACAGACCAATTGAAAGCGATCAAGATCATTACGCACCACCATATCAAAAGGCGTGGTTGTTGCTCCCTCTTCCTTGTAACCACGGACATGAATGTGTTCATGGTTATGGCGACGATAGGTAAGGCGATGAATCAACCATGGGTAACCATGGTAAGCAAAAATGACGGGGGTGCTAACTGGAAACAGAAGGTCGTAATCAGCATTTGAAAGCCCATGCGGATGATCCAATCTATTTTGTAGGCGCATTAAATCCACCACATTGATGACACGAATTTTCACTTCTGGTATCTGCTGGCGTAAAATAGTGACAGCTGCCAGCACCTCTAAGGTTGGAACATCGCCAGCACAAGCCATAATAATATCAGGCTTCGCATCTTTATCATTACTCGCCCACTCCCAAATTCCAATCCCACGCGTACAGTGTTTGATGGCTGCATCCATGCTCAAAAATTGTGGTGCTGGTTGTTTCCCAGCCACAATGACATTGATATAATTTCGACTGGCCAAGCAATGGTGTGCTACAGAAAGCAAGCAGTTGGCATCAGGCGGAAGGTAGACGCGCACAACGCCGCCTTTTTTATTGATGACATAATCAATAAACCCTGGATCTTGATGGGAGAATCCATTGTGATCCTGTCGCCAAACATGCGAGGTTAGGAGATAGTTCAATGAGGCAATCGGACGTCGCCACGGAATGGATTCACGGGTTGTTTTCAGCCATTTTGCATGCTGATTGAGCATTGAATCAATAATATGAATAAAGGCTTCATAGCAGGAAAAGAAGCCATGCCTACCCGTTAGAAGATAACCTTCCAGCCAACCCTGACAGGTATGTTCCGATAAAATCTCCATGACGCGACCATCTGTAGCAAGATGATCATCTTCGGGAATTGTGCCTTCCATCCAGCTACGGTTTGTTTCTTCAAATAGCGCTGTCAAACGATTGGATGCAGTTTCATCAGGTCCCACAACACGAAAATTTTTCGTGCGTTGATTGAGCCTCATGACATCACGTAAAAATTCTCCCAGCACTCGTGTTGCCTCACCATCCACTGCGCCAGGTTTCTTGACTTCAATGGCGTAATCCTCCATGGCTGGAAGCTGTAGATCCTTCAGCAGTAAACCGCCATTGGTATGGGGATTATCACTCATGCGTCGTTTACCTTTTGGTGCCAGCGCGGCAATGCTCTCTTTAAGGGTACCGTCCGTAGAAAACAACTCTTCTGGTCGATAGCTTTTCATCCAAGACTCCAGCAAATCCACGTGTTCAGGGAATTCCTTCATTTGGGAAAAAGGAACCTGATGTGAACGCCAAAAACCTTCTGTTTTCAATCCATCAACTGTTTTAGGCCCCGTCCAGCCTTTGGGGGAACGAAAAACAATCATCGGCCAGCGAGGTCTTGATTGATCGCCCTTTTCACGCGCTTTATGTTGAATGTCCCTGATGGCATCCATGCACTGATCCAATATCAGAGCCATGCGTTGGTGCATGATTTCAGGCACAGATCCTTCTACAAAATAGGGGGTATAGCCATAGCCCACAAAGAGTGCGGTCAGCTCCTCTTTTGGAATACGGGCCAAGATCGTGGGGTTGGCAATTTTATAACCATTGAGATGCAAGATTGGCAGCACAGCACCATCACTGGCAGGATTGAGAAACTTATTGGAATGCCATGCGGCTGCCAAAGGCCCCGTTTCTGCTTCGCCATCACCAATGACACACGTAGCAATAAGATCAGGATTATCCAATACCGCACCAAACGCATGCGACAGCGCGTAGCCGAGTTCACCGCCTTCATGAATAGACCCAGGTGTTTCTGGAGCAACATGGCTAGGAATCCCACCTGGAAAGGAGAATTGTTTAAATAGCCGTTTCATGCCAGTGCGCCCTGTTGATATGCGGGGGTAATACTCGCTATATGTACCTTCGAGCCATGCATTCGCAACCATAGCAGGGCCACCATGACCCGGTCCAGCAATGTAAATCATGTTTAAATCTCTTGCTTTGATGACTCGATTCAGATGCACATAAATAAAGTTTAACCCTGGCGTTGTCCCCCAGTGACCCAATAGCCGAGGTTTGATATGGCTAAGTGTGAGTCGCTCCTCCAACAATGGGTTATCAAGCAGATAAATTTGTCCAACGGAAAGGTAATTGGCCGCCCGCCACCATGCATGTATTTTTTGTAAATGGTTTTTACTAAGAGGTGTTTTGATTTCGCTCACTTTTAAAACTCCTTTATCCATGCAGTTTTGGCAGACATCAGAATAAGCGGAATATACGCTAGCAGTGTGACAGGTTTAGCTCAAGGTAACATCTGATTCTACCATTTTTTCAAAGTTCACCGTTCTGAAACACGACACGCCCATCTTTTAAGGTGTATTGCACTTGCCCTATCATGGTTTTGCCATGCCAAGGTGTATTACGTCCTTTGGAAACCAGCTTATCCCGATTGAGAATCCATTCTTTTTTAGGGTCAAAGATACAAATATCCGCCGCGCTTCCCTTGCTTAAAGAACCTTCATCCAAGTGCAGAAGTTGAGCAGGGTTACACGTCATTTTGGCAATCAAATCCGACATGGAAAGCGCGCCAGAGCGTTCTAACGCCAAAGAAACAGGCAACATGGTTTCCAAGCCGACAATGCCAAATGCCGCACACGATAAACCGCAGCGTTTATCATCTTCATGGTGGGGTGCATGGTCGGTGGCAATCACAGCAATTGTACCATCTTTTAAGCCTTCGATGACTGCCAGCCTGTCTTCTTCTGTTCTTAATGGCGGACTCATCTTGGCATCGGCATTGAAATTCAAGACTTCATCTTCGGTCAGAGCAAAGTGGTGAGGGGCTGCTTCCGTGGTGACTTTCAAGCCTTCTTTTTGGGCTAAACGCACTTGTTCCACTGCACCTTTCGATGAAATATGAGCGACATGATAACGGGCATCGGTTAAGCGTGTGAGCATAATATCACGGGCAATCATGCTATCTTCACCTTCCACGGGCATGCCTGTGACACCAAGCTGTGTGGACACCCAGCCTTCGTTAATCGCGCCGCCTTCGGTCAATTGTTTTTCTTCGGCATGTTGAATGATGAGGAAATTAAAACTAGAGGAATATTCCAAGGCTTTACGCATCACACCTGCATGCCAAATGGCTTTGCCATCATCGGAAAACGCGACTGCGCCATGGCGTGAAAGCTCACGCATTTCCGTCAGTTCTTTACCTTTCAGATTGCGACTCACCGCACCAATGGGGTGTAAATTGCATAAACCCACTTCTTTGGCGCGTGCGATGACTTGGATGATGATACCTGCATGATCCATACAGGGTTCGGTGTTGGGCATGGTGCAAATACTGGTGATGCCGCCTGCAATGGCAGCGCGAGAGCCTGATTCAATGTCTTCTTTCCATTCTTCACCAGGTTCACGCAAATGCACGTGCATATCAATCAAACCAGGGCAGACAATCAAGCCTGTGGCATCCATGATTTTCTGGGCTTCGCCTTCAAACTTGCCCACACCTTCAATCTTGCCGTCGCTGATCCACACATCACAAACGTCATCGACTTGGTTGGCAGGGTCAATCACATGACCGTGTTGAATTAAAATATCTGTCATTTTATTTGGTTATCCTTTTTTCGATATTTTTGCTTGGGGCTTTTAGGCTTATCTGGAATCGTAAGCTCTAAGCGTCCCATATCTAATAATGGATTGAGTATCTTTCGGCGAAAATATGTTCGATGTTTCAACCCTAAATAATCCATCATTTCAGTTATAAAGCGTGGCTGCTGACAGCATGCAATTAACTTGTCATCTTGGTCATTAGCACCGTCAAATCCATGAGCATAAGGAATCACCAAACGAATAAATTTTGTTGTAAAATGATAAATCGTTTCGGGATAACGAGCCAAAATACGAGGAATGCCTGAGCCTAATTGTTCCACCATATCTAAATCTCTAAAAATACGCATCAGCTCTTTATTTTGAGGTACAGAATACCCCATAAAAAATCGCTTTCGCTTAATCCTTGCGGAATAGCAGCTGCCGAAGTGATCTCCAATCGGTCTGCAAACAATTCAAACTTGGGTGGTACTTCATTGCTGAAGTCGTTATGAATAATGGCATTGATCACAGCTTCATGCAGGGCTCCTTGATTAAATAGTTTTCGTTCCAGCCGTTTTTCATAGGTGATTTTAGCAAAAGCTTTGTTTTCAACCTTAAGCTTTTCCAACACAGCTTTGGTGGCTGTTGTTGGTATTGATGCGTAGCTGATTGATGACTTCAAAATCGTTTTTACACCAGTTTTTTATGTTTACCAGCGTAAACTCCAAAGGCGTGCCATCTTCACGTAGGAATAGATTTTTTTTGCGTAGTTTTTGTGCGGCGGTGAACACATCGGCGGTGATGATTTTATCGCGCAAACGAGACATCGCTGAGGTGGACACGATTCAATGCCTCAAATTTCTGGCGAAAGTTCTGCCCCAGTGTTTTTTATCCCGAATATCAGGACGATACGTATATTTTAAATCTTTGAGCTTGTTGATCAAGGTGTCTTCAATGTGTTGTTCTTTGGTATTCACTCCTCTGTCGCTCCGCCACACAGTGCTGTTAGTGCCGCCATGCGAATCGCCACACCATGTTCCACCTGTTCTAAAATCAGGCTTTTTATGGAATCGGCGACATCGGTTGAAATTTCAACACCACGATTCATCGGTCCTGGATGCATGACCATGCAATGATCGCCTGCGGCTTTGAGGCGTTTCATATTGAGTCCGTAGGTTTCGTGGTATTCACGGATGGATGGGAAATAACAATTGGTGGTCAGTCGTTCAGTTTGCACGCGCAGCATATAAAGAATATCCGTGCCTTGTAGGGCAGCATCAAAATCATGAAATACTTCGCAACCATAGTTTTCAACAAAGGCGGGTAACAAGGTTTTGGGGGCAACAAGGCGGACGTTGTAACCCATGATTTTGGCGGCCAATAAGTGAGAACGGGCGACGCGAGAATGGGCAATATCTCCCACAATCGTCATGGTTTTGCCTTTAATATCGCCAATATTGTGTTTAAGGGTCAGTAAATCGGTTAAAATTTGGGTGGGGTGCTCATGTGAGCCATCACCGGCATTGATCAGTGCCGTATTTTCTAAATATTCCGATAAAAACTCACATGTCCCTGCTACAGAATGACGAATCACCAGTACATGCGGTTGCATCGCTGCCAATGTTTGCCCAGTATCCAACAAGGTTTCCCCTTTTTTGGTGGCCGATGTGGAAGCGGAAATATTGATGACATCCGCCGATAAGCGTTTACCAGCAATTTCAAAGCTGGTGCGTGTTCGGGTGGAGTTTTCAAAAAAGAGATTGATAACGGTTCGACCACGCAAGGTCGGGGCTTTTTTCACGCTGCGGCTATTGATGTCAATAAAATTATCACCCAAATTAACCAAGGATGTGATTTGTTCACGGCTCATGCCTGCAATACCAAAGAGGTGTTTGAGTCCAAATAAGGGTTGAAGCATGATTATTTCTCCAGTGATTCGGCATGTGCGGCAATAAAATCTTCTAAAAATACGGCGGCGGCGGTTTGATCGAGTTTAGCACGCATTTTTTTTTCATTCAGACCTTGGGCATAAAGCCGTTCTTTGGCTGTCCAAGTGGATAAACGTTCATCTTGAAAGAAAATAGGTAAATCGGTGGCTTTTGCCAAATCCTTGGCTGCACTGCGGCAATCTTGGGCTTGTGAGCCTTCTGTACCATCCATGTTTTTTGGTAAACCGATGACAATGCCCTTGCTGCCATATTCGCGTATGATTTTAAGTGTTTGTTTGGGCCAGCCTTGATCGTTGCGAAACAAACATGTCACACCACGGCATGAAATCCCAAGTCTATCAGAGACAGCCACACCGATGCGTTTGCCGCCAATATCCAAGGCAATCAGCGGTAAGGTAGGGTTAGAAGTTAAGGATGATTTGATCGTCATGAAACCCGAGATTGTGCAAAGTTTCGGTGCAAGCGTCCACCATGGCACTCATGCCTGCCAAACAAACGATGGTATTGTTGGGATTGGGTGCATCATCCGCCAAAGCATGTTGCACATAACCCACCGTGCCATCCCAGTTTTCATGCCCCGTACTCAAGGATAAGCTGACATTGATGTCATGGCTGGATAGCTCCCCCATTTCATCGGTTAAAAGCGTGTGTAAGGAAGTAAGAAAACCTGCGTAAATGGAGACTTTGGCATAATCATAACGCTCTTGAATGATTTTTCCCCATAAACTACGCAATGGGGCAATGCCTGTGCCAACACCAAGAAGAATAATATTGTAGCCCTGATACTTGCTTAAATCGAAGCCTTTACCAATGGGCCCTTCGACCTCCACTTCACTGCCAAGCGGCAAACTGGCGAGGTATTGTGACATACCTTGGGCAGATTTAATGACAAATTCATACGAATCTTGATGATAAGGCGATGAAGCAATGGCAAAATAAGCGGGTGCGGGTTCTTTCATGCAAGGCATACCAATACGAACATATTGACCTGCAATAAAGTGAGGGACGGCTTGAGCACTTAACATTGCCAACGATATTTTGACAATAACATCGTCACATGCTGTATCGCTAAGGCGGATGCATTGGGTTAATTTCATGGGGTAAGCGGTTGATTGTGGCACAAAATCCCTCTCAAAAGAAAAATGATAAAACGCCGATTGCAGCGAAGGAGAGCAAAGGATGCAAGCAATAACATGTTTGGAGCTTCGAATCAGTGGTAAAGCAGTGGATGAAACACGCTTTTTACAGCTTGCTGAAAGCCTTCAAACACTGGGAACATCCATCGAAACCGATTACGATAGCCAGCAAGAAACCCATCTTGCTTGGTTTGCGCTGGATGATGCGATGGGGCTGGAGGAGCAGCGTGCTCGTTTGGCTGCGGGGGCGTTGTTAAGTGGAGCCATGCCCGAACAAGTCAGTATTACCTTGCTGGGCGATGATTGGGAAACGGCTTGGCAAAAATATTGGAAGGCCATGCCTGTGGGTGAAAAATTATGGGTGCGACCTTCTTTTTGTGATGCCCCCACGGATGGTCGCGTGGATATTGTGCTTGATCCAGGCATGGCATTTGGTACAGGGACGCACCCCACCACATTTTTATGTTTGGAAGCCATTGAGAGCTATTGCCTCCAACATATCCCTGAAAGTGTATTGGATATGGGCGCAGGTTCGGGTTTGTTGGCGATTACAGCAGGAAAATTGGGTGCAAAAGATATTCATGCGATTGATTATGATCCTATTTCAGTTGAAGCCTGTGGGGCGAATGCCAAGATCAATGGTATTCGCTTGATATCAACACTGGGAGATATACCCCCCAAAAGAAAATTTGAACTGGTGGTGGCGAATATTCTTTCGGGTCCTTTGTTGGGTATGGCAGAAAGCTTAACGCCTTGCGTGGGCAAACACCTGATTTTATCAGGCTTGTTGGAAGGCCAAGTTCCCTTAAACATTCGCACCTATGAGACGCTTGGATTAACGCATATTGCCACCCATATCATGGGTGATTGGGCGGCAGTCGAATACAAGGCTTGAAATATAAATAAAAAAACCCTAAATATGGGTTAAATTCGTTGGAGGAATTGAATATATGAAATCACTAAAAGGTATCGGATTACTCATCCTAACCAATATTTTAATCATGATAACGCTCATGATTAGTGGTACAATTATTGTCAACTTTGTGTTACCGATGTTTGGCATTGATGTTCGTCAGTCGTTTGCAGCCATGAATATGACATGGTCGTTGGTGTTTGGTTTTGGCGGTGCATTTATTTCTTTGCTGATGTCCAAATGGCTGGCAAAACGTGGTGCAGAGATGCAACAAATCACCACACCAAGCACACCCAAAGAAAAATTAGTCTATGATACAGTCCAATCTTTGGCGCAGCGTGAAGGCATCAAAATGCCTGAAGTTTGGGTCTATTGGGATGATGTGCCCAATGCGTTTGCCACTGGCCCCAGTCGTAATAATTCGATGGTGGCAGTATCTTCTGGTTTGGCGATGAATTTAACGGATGATGAATTGAAAGCGGTCTTGGCACACGAAATGGGACATGTTGCCAATGGTGATATGCTGGCAACGACACTGTTGCAAGGTTTAATGAATACCTTTGTGTATTTCATAGCACGCATGATTTCAGAGCCAGTGAAAGAGCGAAACTTTTGGGCGGGTTTTGCTTTGGATATGTTTTTGCAAGTGGCGCTGGCCTTCTTGGCGATGATTCCTGTGACATGGTTTTCACGCCGCCGTGAATTTGGTGCGGATGCTTATGCTGCGGATGCAGTCGGCGCACCTGCGATGATTTCAGCCTTGCGTAAAATAGAAGCCTTATCCAACCAATCCGAAGCGTATGTCAATGCGCCAGAACAAGATGATGCTTTGGCAACCATGAAAATTTATGCAGCACACAGTAAATTGACTGGTTTGTTTGCCACACATCCACCGATTGAAGCGCGGATTGAAGCCTTACAAAATCGCCGTTAATTCAGAGAGAACTATTGAGAAAGGGAGCCTTTATGGCTCCTTTTTTTATGTGGAGAGAACTAAAAAATGACATTGTTTTTTGCATTACTGCTTGAGTTTATCATTGGAGACCCTGAAAATCGCTGCCATCCTGTGGCATGGTTTGGGCGTTGGGCTGCTTGGTGTGAATCTTTTTTATATGCCAATGATTGGCGTACAGGAGTGGTGGCTTGGAGCTTGGTGATCATTTTACCCTTGAGTCTTGTTTATCTCGGACACCATCTTTTTGGCGTGGTCTTTGACGTGCTACTTGTGTGGTTATCTATGGGTTGGAAATCATTGTTTGAACATGTGCGCGCTGTTTTAGAGACAACGTCTTTAGCCTCTACGCGCCATGCTATTTCACGCATTGTTAGCCGTGATACAGCGGCTATGAATCATGATGATTGTCAGCGCGCAGCCTTGGAATCGCTGGCTGAAAATGCCTCAGATGCGGTGATTGCACCCTTGTTCTGGTTTTTGATCTTGGGTCCTATGGGTGCAGCCGCATACCGCATGATCAATACCTTGGATGCAATGTGGGGTTATCGGAATACCCGTTATGAAAAATTTGGTTATATGGCTGCTAAAGTTGATGATATCGCCAATTATGTCCCTGCTCGTATTACGGCGCGTTTGATGCTTTGGGTGGGACAAAGCGCAGCTTGGCAAGATATTCAGCAACAAGCCCAAACCCATGCCTCGCCCAATGCTGGTTATCCTGAAGTGGCACTGGCATTTGCCGCCAACATCCAATTGGGCGGTGATGTGATGCGAGAAGGGCAGTGTGATGCTCGCCCTCATTATGGCAGAATAGATGCACGCCATGTCACGGTTCAACTGGCGAAAGATGCGATAATTGTGGTGCGTAATGCGCTATGTTTGGGTGTGGCAATGATTTTTTTACTGGAATGGCTATTTTAATGTCTGTATTACCGCAATCGTTCCCGCATGGTGGAGGCATTGAAGCCGCTGCTCAAACATGGCATTGCCATACTTCGGATATTTTAGATGTATCGACAGGGCTTCACCCCGCAGGTCAACCCACATGGTTGGGCGCATGGATGCAGGAACACACCAAACTTGCAGCGATTTACCCTGATAAACAAGGCGAGCCTGCGCGCAGTATCTTGGCTTATGATTTGGGGGTCTCGCCTGAACACGTGTTGATGATTGCAGGGGCGCAAGCTGCGATTGAAATCATCTTTCAAGCCATGTCTTGGCAATCATTGGCGATTCAAGTGCCGTGTTACAATGAACCGATTCGCTGCGCGCAACGGGCTGGATGTGATGTCTTGGCATTTGAGCGAGGGCAAGCTGTGCCGCAAGCCGATGTTTTGTGGTGGACGTCACCCAATAATCCCTTGGGTGAAAAGATGCCCATGCCAATATGTTCGCAAGGGGTGTTGGATGAGTCGTATATGGTTTTTTCAGAACGCAGAACATTGGGCGTGTTATCAGATACGATTCGTTTGGGTTCATTGACCAAAACCTTCTGTATTCCCGGTTTACGCTTGGGTTATGTGGTGGCAGAAGAAACCGTGATTGAGCGTTTAAGTGAGTGGTTACCACCCTGGGCAAGCTCGACGTTTGTTTTGCATCTTTTGGAAAAACTGTTGCCCGAAGCCGATGCGCGTGACCAACAGGTTCAAGCGTCACGCCTGCGATTGGAAAAACTTTTCACCAAGTATCATTGGCAATATCAAATATCCCAAGCTTCGTTTATCTTGGCAAAACCACCCCATGGTATGCCTGATTTTGCCAAACAGCGTATCTTGGTGCGCGCTTTTCCTGAGTGGCCTCAATTAAAAGGCTGGTTGCGCTTTGGTTTTCCTCATCAAGAAAAAGATTGGCAACGGTTGGAGGCGGCTTTATGTCCATCATGCTGATTTTAGGCGGTGCGCGTTCAGGAAAATCTATGCGTGCTGAAAGCTTGGTGAAACAAAGCGGTAAACACGTCGTTTATTTGGCAACAGCTCCCCACATAAAGGGTGATGAAGCGTGGCAACAACGCATTGAACATCATCGTTCACGCCGCCCCCATGCTTGGCAATGTGTGGAAGAAACCTTGAATATTGGTGATATTCTCACATCGTATTCCAACAAGCATATCATTCTTGTGGATTGTATGACACTTTGGCTTTCCAATCTGATATGGAAAAAAAGAAATGTGCATGACGCAGTGCAAGATTTATGTGCTACATTAAAGGTAGCTCAAGCCGATGTTGTGATGGTATCGAATGAACTGGGTATGGGTTTGGTCCCTGAAACTGCGTTAAACCGAGAGTTTAGAGATGAACAAGGGCGTTTGAATCAGCATTTGGCAGCATTATCCGAGCAAGTGGAATTTGTGGTGGCAGGTTTGCCCATGATGGTGAAAGGAGAAAAACGATGAGTGTGGCAAAAATTAGCCTGCAAGCTTTAAAGGCAGCGCGCCAACATCAAGATTTTTTAACCAAACCACAAGGTGCTTTGGGTCATTTGGAAGACATCGCTTGTTGGTTTGCAGCACGTCAAGGCAAAGCAATTCCCGATGCGATTGTGCCACATATTTGTGTGTTTGCTGCGGATCATGGTGTGGTGGATGAAGGTGTATCTGCTTTTCCTTCGGTGGTGACAGGTGAAATGGTCAAAAATTTCGTGGCGGGTGGTGCTGCGATCAATGTATTGGCAGCGCAATGTGGTGCAAGCTTATCCATTGTGGATGTGGGTGTTGCCAGTGATATGTCGGCTATTGAGGGTATTGTTCATGCCAATATACGCCATGGTTCACGCAATATTGTGCATGAAGCAGCCATGAGTGATGATGAATATCGCCAAGCCATTCGTGTGGGTGAACAACAAGCCGAAGATGCCATTGCCAACGGTGCGAATTTGTTAATTGCAGGTGATATGGGTATTGGTAATACCACACCCAGTGCCGCATTGATTTGTGAATTAGCATTGTTGCCGCCTGAGTTGGTCGTCGGTCGAGGTACGGGTGTTGCTGATGATGCCTACCAACTAAAATTGGCAGCGGTGCGTCAAGCATTGGTGCGTGCCAAAAACACACCATTTCCTGAGGTTTTGCGAGAATTGGGCGGTCTGGAAATTGCCGCGATGGCGGGTTATTACGCTGCTGCTGCACGCTTGGGCGTGCCTGTGTTATTGGATGGTTTTATTTCGACTGCCGCAGCTTTAGCAGCGGTGGCATGGGATGCACGCATCGCAGGTTGGATGTTGGCAAGCCATGTATCGGAAGAGCTAGGCCATCAAAAGGCCTTGGAAGCCTTGGGCTTGGATGCTTATTTGAATTTTCGCCTTCGCCTGGGCGAAGGTTCAGGTGCGGCATTGCTTGTACCGTTATTACAATCCGCCATTGCCCTACATCGCAATATGGCCACCTTTGCATCGGCAGGAGTGAGCGATAAAGATGGTTAAACCCATTGTGATTGCCCCCACTGTGATCGACTTGCTGCGGCATGGCGAGGTGGAAGGGCGGCAACATGTGGCAAGGGGTAGCACAGATAACTCTTTATCAGCATGGGGTTGGCAACAGCTGATGCAAGTAAAAGCGACCATAGGAACGGTTGATGTTATTGGTACATCGCCCTTAAAGCGTTGTCGCTTGTTTGCTGAATCGTGTGCTGAGCCAGTCCAAGTATTCGATGATATGCGAGAATTGGATTTTGGTGATTGGGAAAATAAATCCAATGATGAAGTCGATGATCTAGCTTTATTGCAGCAGTTTTTTGATGACCCCACTGATTTTCAAGCCCCCCATGGTGAGCGATTCGAAGATTTTACCCAACGTGTGATTCAGGCATGGGAGCGTTGGCTTCAAGCTGGGGCTGGAGAGCATCGTTTGCTCATGGCGCATGGCTGTGTCATCCGTGTTATTCTTGCTCACCTTTTAGGCATCCCGACCTCACATATTTGGCGGTTAAGTTTGGATTATGCATCTTGGAGTCGTGTAAGTTGTATGCAAGGTGAGCAGCCGCGTGTGTTATTTATCAATCGCACCACAGGGTAAGCATGATACCTCAAGGCTTGATTGAAGCATTGCGCTGGATGACAGTGATACCCATGCCGCAACAGAAAAAACAAATGAATATGACAAACATTTTGCCGTGGCTGCCAGTAACAGGCTTGGTGGTTGGACTATGCGTGAGCAGTGCAGCATGGCTCGGTATGCAATACGATGTATGGCTGGGCGCGTGCTTAGCGGTATTCGTATGGCTGGCGATCACAGGTTTTTTACATGCCGATGGTTTGGCCGATTTATCCGATGCTTTGGGTGCATCGCATGGTGATAAGCATCGATTTCTTGCTGTCTTGAAAGATCCACATATTGGCAGTTTTGGTGTGATGAGTTTAATTTTATTGGTGATAGCGAAGCTTATTTTATTAAAAATACTATTGAGTCATGGTGTGTTGTGGAGTGTGATGTTGATACCCATTTGGGCACGTGTTGGGGTGTTCTTTTGGCTTCAATTGCCAGCTTTAACCCAAGGCTTCGCCGCTGCGATTCAAGGTGTTTCAATCACTTCACAGGCCATGCTTTGGTGTATCATTCTCACTGTTGTTTCTTTTTTTCTTCCTGCGCATGTTTGGTTTTCTCCCTTTGTTTTGTGGTTCTGGTATTTGTTTCTTCAACGCCGCCTCCGAGGCATGAATGGTGATTGTTTGGGTGCAGGCATTGAAGTGTCTGAGGTTGTGTTATTGTTGCTTTTTCTGTGAACATCTTGATTTAAATGCTGTCATCGTTTTCATACTGGTACATATATTGCTTTTAAGCTTGTTATGAATCCTGATATGGTTGTTCACTATGGTGTAGATGCGCTGAAAATGGTGCTTTTGTTGTCCATGCCCATGCTTTTGGTGGCACTGGTGGTGGGGGTCTTGATTTCGTTGTTTCAAGCCGTCACACAAATTCAAGAAATGACACTGACATTTGTCCCTAAAATTATTGCAGTGTTTTTGGTTCTTGTGTTGGCGGCGGGTTGGATGATTGAAAAAATGGTGAGCTACACGCAACATATCTTCAATAGTATCCCAAGTTTATTGAATTAAGGTGCTTTGATGTTATTCCCTATGCCTTCGAATCAGGATGTAATGGTTGCAATACTCATCTTTCTGCGCGTCAGTGCCTTAATGATTTTGATTCCAGTTTTGGGGCATAAACTGGTGCCACAGCCTGTGAAAATGGGTTTAATCTTGATGATTACCTTTCTCTTGTACCCCATTGTTTCACAAAATGTTGTCCCTATTAAGGCTGAACCTCTCACGTTTGTGTTGTTGGCGGTGCAAGAAATGCTGTTTGCGGGTGTATTGGCATTGGTTGCCAACCTTATTTTTGCCACGGTTCAATTTGCGGGTCAGGTGATGAGTTTTCAAATGGGTATGGCGATTGCGAATGTGTTCGACCCTGCAACATCGGCGCAAGGTGCGATTATTGCACAGTTTGTAAGTGTTCTTGCGATGTTACTCTGGTTGGATTCGGGAGCGCATCATGCATTTTTATTGGCACTTGCAGATTCTTTTCGCGTTTTACCCATTGGACAGCCTTGGTCGTTTCAAGGTTGGGGCTTGTTAAATGATGCCGCAGCTCAGATGTTTGAGCTGGGTGTGCGATTGATGGCACCTGTTTTGTTGTTGCTATTTTTTGTCAATGTTGCCTTGGGTTTAGCCGCGCGTGCAGTACCTCAAATTCAAGTATTTTTTGTTAGTTTTCCCATTACCTTGAGTGTGGGACTCATCACCTTATCACTGTCGCTTCCCGCCGTCATTTCTTTGACGAATGATGCCTTTGCATCGTTGGGGCAGCAGTTGCCCACGATGATGCGAGCCTTATCGGGTGGCTGACGAGCAAGATAAAAGTCAACAGACCGAGGACGCATCCCAAAAACGGATTGATGATGCGCGAAAGAAAGGTCAAGTACCGACCAGTAAAGAGCCTGCAACGGCGATTTCATTTTTGCTGATTTCGTCACTTGCCATGACAGGTTTGGGGGCTTGGCTCGCATCTCACATGATGAATATGATGGTGCTTTATTTATCGGGAACAGTTCAGTTAGATACAACACCTAAGGGGATGCAAACACTTTTGGCTTCCGTTCTTTGGGATGCCATGCTGATGATATTGCCCGTGGCGATCCCTGTCATGTTGTTGGGTATGTTGGTGGCATTCTTGGTGGCAGGGCCTGTATTTACCTTTGAAACGATGAAGCCAAAAATGGAAAAAGTAAGCCCGATGAAAGGTTTTAAACGCCTGTTTTCAACCAAATCATTGGCGGAATTTGTGAAGTCGATTCTTAAATTGGTGATTATTTCATCGGTGTGCTGGGTCGTTTTAAATAATATGCTAGAAATTACCATGATGTCATCACGCAAGGGGGTGGATGATATTGCTGCATTGCTGGTCAGTGGAAGCTTGAAAATTGCAGGGGTTGTGGCGGCATTGTTTTTTGTCATTGCACTTGCAGATGTGCTTTATCAACGCTGGGAGCATACCAAGTCCTTAAAAATGTCGATGAAAGAAGTGCGGGATGAACACAAAGAAAGTGAAGGTGATCCGCAGCTCAAAGGAAAAATTCGTCAAATCCAAATGGAACAAGCACGCAATCGTATGATGCAGGATGTGCCACAAGCCGATGTTGTTATTACCAATCCAACGCATCTTGCCATTGCTTTGAAGTATAATGAGCTTAACCCAAGTGCTGCGCCGAAAGTAGTGGCGATGGGTAAAGATAAAATTGCCGAACAAATTCGTCGGCTTGCCCGTGAAAGTGATGTGCCAATTTGTGAAAATAAACCTTTGGCACGTTCCTTGTTCAAGGCTGTGAAAGTGGGCGATGAAATTCCTGAAGAAATGTTTGAAGCCGTCGCTATCATTTTGGCAGAGGTCTATCGCGCACGAACGTAGCCAACATCTTTTGAACTGGGCTGGCGTATTGCTATCGCATGCTTCATCAATACAGGGGGGATAAAACAACCATGCAACAAGCCGTAGTTTTAACTCTTAAACGTATTGGTCGTCACACGGATGTGATGCTGGCGGTTGGTGTATTGGGCATTCTGCTTATTATGATGGTGCCCTTGCCTTTATGGTTGATGGATATTCTATTGGCACTCAATATTGCCATTGGTTTGATGATTTTACTGACCTCTATTTATGTATTGCGCCCAATGGATTTTTCTATTTTTCCTGCGCTTTTATTATTAACCACCTTATTTCGACTGTCATTGAATGTGGCAACAACCCGTTTGATTTTATTGCATGGTCAAGAAGGACCAGGTGCAGCAGGGCGTGTGATTGAGGGTTTTGGATCGTTTGTTGTGGGCGGTAATACCGTTGTGGGTGTCATCATCTTTATTATTTTGGTGTTGATTAACTTTATTGTGATTACCAAAGGCTCGACGCGTATTGCAGAAGTGGCAGCACGTTTTACCTTGGATGCGATGCCTGGTAAACAAATGGCGATTGATGCCGATTTGAATGCTGGCATGATTGATGAAGCTCAAGCACGGGAGCGTCGAAAATCTGTTGCCAGTGAGGCTGAATTTTTTGGTTCGATGGATGGTGCTTCCAAGTTTGTACGTGGTGATGCGGTGGCAGGCCTCATTATTACGGCAATTAACCTGATTGCAGGTTTAATTATTGGTACAGCCCAACAGGGCATGGCCATTGGTGATGCTATGAGTGTGTACAGTTTGTTGACGGTTGGGGATGGTTTGGTATCTCAAATTCCAGCTTTGGTGATTTCAACCGCCGCAGGGATTGTGATTACACGTGCCAGCGGTAACGACCAGTTGGCCACAGAAATTACGACGCAGTTTACGGCGCATCCCAAAGTCCATTTTATTGCTTCTGGCGCACTGTTGTTGATTAGCTTGGTTCCTGGCTTGCCTTTTATTCCCTTTTTATTGTTGGCGCTTGGTTTTGGCATGGGTGGGTGGTTTTTATGGACAGATGAACAAGAACAAGCCGCGAAACCCAGTGGGGAAGATGTTGCCCCTGTTGCATCTGAAAAACCTACCGAGGCACCGTTGTCTGAATTACTAGTGGTGGATCCGCTTCGTTTGGAAGTGGGGTATGGCTTGATTGATTTGATTGAAGGCGGACATGATGGGGGTTTGTTGCAACGCTTGCAGACCTTACGCCGCCAAATGACCCAAGATATTGGCTTTATCTTACCACCTGTGCATATCAAAGATAACTTGCAGTTGGGTGTGGGTGACTATCGGGTGTTGGTGCGTGGTGCAGAAGTGGGGCGCAGTGAAATTCGGCCGCGTCAGTTGTTGGCTCTGGAAGGGCAAGTGACAGGTCCACGTATGGAAGGCATTGAAACACAAGAGCCTGCATTTGGTTTGCCTGCACTTTGGATTGCTCAGGATAAACGCCAACAAGCGGAATTATCGGGTTATACAGTGGTGGAACCTTCGACTGTTATTGTCACACATTTGACAGAAATTTTGCGTAAGCATTCTTCTGATATGCTGGATCGTGCGCAGGTTAAAGAACTGGTGGATGGCTTGTCCGAGCGATATCCGAAAGTGATTGATGATATTATCCCAACACAGGTGTCGCTGGGTATGTTGCAGCATGTGCTGCGCGCATTGTTGAGTGAGTGGGTGCCGATTCGTGATTTATTGCTGATTATTGAGACCATGGCAGATGGTATGGGTGAGCAGCGTGATGTATCGTTGTTGGTGGAAATGGTGCGTTTCCGTTTGGGTCGAACCATTGTGCAACGCTATCAAGATGGTCAAGGCGAGCTGCCAGTGTTTACACTGGATGGTGAATTGGAACAAATGATGATGGAGCGTGTCATGCAGCCTGGTGGTGCGTCCATGCTGCCGCTTGAAATCCAGTATTGGCAACGCTTTGTCATGCGATTTAATGAGACAGCAGCGCAACAGAACGTGGATGTTCCTGTGTTGTTGACGACACCACAATTGCGTTCACTGCTTTCCCAATCCTTGAGCAAGGTGATGGGGCGTGTGGCTGTGATTTCGGTGAGTGAGGTGCCTTCTGATATGGGCGTGAAGACATTGGCAAGTTTGAGTCTGCGTGATGCAGGTTAGAGTTTTTACAGCCCCCCGCCTGCATGAGGCCTTGGCTCTGGTTCGCAAGGAACTGGGCCCTGATGCTGTGGTTTTGGATCATATGGAAGGCATTGATGGTCAAGGCAACAAGCTTTGGCATGTGCATGCAGCTTTGGACTCCGATCCAGCCGCTCAGGTTTCAGGGTCTTCAAAACAGGTTGATTCAAATCAAAAAATACCCGAAAGTGTGATGAATGTGCGTAATGTTGAAGCGTCTATGCAACGTTTGGAACGTATTGTTGAAGGTTTGGGGCGCAAAGAAACGGATAGCTTACGCAAGACAATGAATGATAAACCCACGCAGGAAGCGTTTGATCATTTGGTGAAGCTTGGTGTTGCACCTTCTTATGCATTTGATTTGGCGAATACTTACGCGAACCACCTTCCCATTGGTGTTTCTTCGTTGCGTTGGGCAACGCGAATTACACCAAGAAAAACACCTGCTGTGGTGTTGCTGGCAGGGCCTTCAGGTGGTGGAAAAACCTTGTTGGCAGCCAAGTTGGCAACCCATTACAGCATGCGTGGTGTGCGTGTGGGTTTGATGACAACCGATACAGCTCGCATGGGGGGCAGTGATGCTCTGCGATCTTATGCTGGCGTACTGGGGGCACCTTTTGCCTTGTTGCGTAGCAAAGATGATGTGCCTGAGGCTTTGGCGAGTATGTCAACGGCACAGCTCATGCTTATTGATACCGAAGGCTGGAATGCCCAGCGGGTATCAGCATGCCGTAAACAATTTGAACTTTGGGATCAACTGCCATGCACCCACCGTATTCTAGTAATGCCTGCGAATATGGATGAAAATGATGGTATGGCTTTGTTGGCAGAATCGGATGCGATTCAAATGACAGAACTGGCATTTACCAAACTGGATGAAACAGCACGCCCTGGCAAAATTATCAACTGGGCCATGGTCTCTAAATTGGGGCTTTCATACGGTGGTTTTGGTTCGGATGTTCCAGGTCAAATGGGGTGGTTGACTCCCCAATCACTGACGGCTTTGCTGGAAAGTCAAAGTCAGCGCATTAAGGAGGGATCATGACGAAGAATGATGAAGACAACATATCGCCGCGTGTGATTGCCATTAGTAGTGGTAAAGGTGGTGTGGGGAAAACTTTTTTTTCCATCCATTTGGCTGCCAAAGCTGTGCGGCAGGGATTGCGTGTGTTGTTGCTGGATGCTGATTTGGGTATGGCAAATGTGGATGTGATGCTGGGTATTTCAGGTCGTGGATCTGTGAAGCAAGTGTTGGCAGGAAGTGCCTCGTTGTCGGAGGTATTGGTGCATACCCAGCAAGGTTTTGATGTATTGCCTGGCGGCAGTGGTTTTGCGGAGTTATCGGTATTGCGTTCCAATCAGCAGCAAATTTTGATGGATGAAATGCGTGAGGCTGCCAAAGATTATGATTTGGTGTTGATTGATACGGCAGCGGGAATTGGTGATAATGTGTTGTTCTTCGTGGCATCGGCGGAATCTTCTTTGGTGGTATTAACGCCTGATCCGACATCGCTCACGGATGCTTATGCGTTGATTAAAGTGTTGTCGCAACAGCGTGATGTGCATCGTTTTATGGTGTTGGTGAATCAAGTGGATGCGTTTGAAGGTGAGCTTACATTTCGTCGCTTGATGTCGGTGGCAGATCGTTATTTGGATGTGCAATTGGATTATGTGGGTTGCATGCCGAATTCAAAAGATGTGCAAAAAGCAGTGCAACATCAACATCTTTTGGAGCATGGAGAAGCATACAAAGTTTTGGATGCAACGCTGAAGACTGTGTTGGCACGACCACGTGATGATTCTCGTCAGGGAGGGTTGCAATTTTTTTGGGAACATAGTCTTGGCCAGAGTTTGAGTGAGGAGCAAACTGTTGGCGTGCCTGTATGAGTCTGAAAGTCTCTTATGCTGCGGCATCTGGGGGGCTGGCAGGGGGATTGGTCGGTTTGGCTGTTTGTGTGGTACAAGGTGTTGGCTGGAATGAATCCGTGTTTCGTGTTTTTGTATTGGCTGTGAGCGCGGCTTGGATGGGCATGCTTTTGGCGTGGTTGAATGTGATGCTATCCCCTCAAAATGAGGACTCGAATGATGGGGAGTCAACACCATGAGTGGTGTGAAGGAGTATGTGCAAAATGAAGCTTCGATGCTCAATGACCCCGAGCGTTTGTTGGCGGAATACTTGCCTTTGATTCGTTATCATGCAGATCAATTGATGCGCCGTACACCCGCTTCGATTGAGCTGGATGACATGATTGATGCGGGTGTGTTGGGTCTGTTAGATGGTGCGCAACGTTTCGATGATGAACGAGAAGTGCAGTTTAAAACTTTTGTCTCTTACCGTGTGCGTGGTGCGATGATTGACTACTTGCGCGCTTTTGACTGGATGCCGAGAAGTTTACGAGATGCTTCAAAATCCATCCAGTTGGCGATGGCAACGTTAGAACAAGAAAAAGGTCGACCAGCAGAAGAAGCAGAGGTGGCGGCATATTTAGAGATTGATGTCTCCGAATATCGAAAACGCCTCGATCAGGTGCGCAGTATGTCGGTGGTTCATTTTGATGACCTTCCTTCGGTAATGGGTGAAGATGATGAAATGAATGTGTTGGATATGCTTGAAGGCGATGAAGCTTTGATGCCCGAACGACAAGCCGCAACCCAGCAATTTGTTGAGAAACTGGCAGCAGCGATTGAAGGTTTACCCCAGCGTGAAATGGTTTTGCTGACCTTGTATTATTATGAAGAACTGACGATGAAAGAGGTGGCATTGGTGTTGGGTTTGACCGAATCACGTATATCTCAATTGCATAGCCAGATGGTCGTACGATTACGAGGAAGTTTAAAGCTGGATGTAAAAGAATGATGTGGGGTGAATGGGAATGGTAGATATGTGGCTTGGCATGATGTCGACGAATATTTTTTCTGTTGGCGTGGATATTGTATTGATTGTTGTGTTGTTGGGGATGTGGGCGCTTTGGTGGAAACAAGGTCAACGAACGCAACGTATTGAAACAGGCTTGCTTGAGGCTGCGGCACAATTACAAGAAGCGACGGCATTATTGGACGATGCCCTGAATCAAATTTCATTGCTACAACGACAGCAAGAAAAAATAAATAAGGTGACGGAGGTTGGCGTGACACCTCCCATGCCTGTGAGCATGCATGCGGATGATTTGGATGATGATATTGAACCGCAGTTTAGTTCAAGGGCGCGCGAATTATTGAAGGCAAAGCAAGCAGACTTGGAGATGAAGCCTGTGCAAGTAGCCCCCCGTTCAAATCGTGTGGAACAGGCTGCTCAGCAAAGTAAGCAGGGTGTGATGGATGTAGCGAAAATTCTACGCATGCAACGGGAAGGTGCTTCATTGGATAGTATTGCAGATACCTTAAATATGCCATTGGCTCAAGTGAAGTTGATGTTGATGTTGCAAAAAGGTGTGTAGCTTATGATGAACCTTGTGGCAGCTCAGATTGTAAGTTTGCCAACGGGAGGTAAATCAGATGTTGCACCCAAAATGCCGTGGCCCAATGGAAGCCTCATCACAGCAAAAATGACGGCAATAGATTCGGAAGGTTCGGTTATTTTATCATTGGGTGGCTATCGCTTACGTGCACAAGTGCCACCCAATACACCCTTGGGAAATGTTTGGTTGTTGTTGTTGAGCCGTGATATGCCTGCCCAGTTTCGTTTGTTGCATGAAGCTCATGCTGCCTCGATGTTGGCGGATATGTTGGCGCAAAAGGCTGTGAAAGATCCTTTTGCAGATCTGGGTAAACGTGTGGTGCATACAACACAGCAAGGCTGGCATAAAATGGATGGGGAAGACTTGCCTTTTGTGATGGAACGCGGGGCTTCGGGGCAATATGTGATGTTGTATGAGCGGCAAGATGGTGGCGCAAGAGGTGTGGTGCATCGTCAGCAGAATGTGGGTGGTTTTTTACTGCATGGGCGGGTAGATTTGGATGGCTTGGGTGCTGTGATGTTTGCCCTGCATAGCATAGAAAACAAATGGAAATTAAGTGTTTATGCTGATCTTTCGGAGAGTGTGGATATGTTGCGTGGTGACTTCTCGGCATGGATAAATAAGCAACCAGCATGGGTTGTGCAGGGTACAAAAAAGTACGACCTTGAAGGGCATGTGATGCATGATCTGCCCAGTGAATTTAGTTTTTTGAATGGCTTGGAAGCATGAAGATAGGTGGCTATAAGATGTTTTAAATATGAATGTTCCCCCAGCGGTCTTTATGAAAAACCATTCATGATAAATATTGACGAAAATAATGTTTCTGCTAGAAATCCGACCCGCAGATTGAGTCTGTAGGGTGTCAACAGGGGTGTTGGTGCTGAGAATTACAAAGGGGAGGGTGCAATGGGCGCGGCATATTTAGCGAACGAATACATACCCATTTTTATCTTTATTTTGGTTGCTCTAGGTATGGGAGCCATGCCTCTCATGATCACCGTGTTGGTCGCGGAACAAAAGCCTGATGATGAAAAATTATCGCCTTATGAGTGTGGTTTTGAGGCCTTTGAAGATGCGCGAATTCATTTTGATGTTCGTTTTTATCTGATTGCCATTCTTTTTGTTATTTTTGATTTGGAAACAGCATTTTTATTTCCCTGGGCTGTGGTGTTGGATCAAATTGGTATATTTGGTTTTGTTGAAATGATGTTGTTTTTATTGGTTTTATTGGTTGGATATATCTATGCCTGGAACAAGGGAGCCTTGCAATGGGAATAGAAGGACTGCTTGATAAAGGTTTTATCACCACAACGGCCGATAAATTAATCAATGGTGCGCGTGCAGGCTCGTTATGGCCGATGACCTTTGGTTTGGCATGCTGTGCGGTTGAAATGATGCATGCGGGTGCATCACGTTATGATTTGGATCGCTTCGGTATTGTGTTTCGTCCTTCGCCACGTCAATCCGATGTGATGGTTGTTGCAGGTACGCTGTGTAATAAAATGGCACCAGCACTGCGTAAGGTATATGACCAAATGTCAGAGCCTCGCTGGGTGATTTCAATGGGTTCGTGTGCCAATGGTGGTGGATACTACCACTATTCTTATGCGGTAACGCGTGGTTGTGACCGTATTGTACCTGTTGATATTTATATTCCAGGTTGCCCCCCGACTGCCGAAGCTTTGCTGTATGGCTTTATTCAATTGCAGGAAAAAATCAAACGCACCAATACAATCGCACGGTAACTGATGATGAATGACATAAAAGAAGAGCAACAAGATTTGCCCGAGGTTGTGGGCTTGAAAAAGCAATTTGGCGATGGAATTCTTGAAGTTTCTAAGAGTTTGGATTGTACCGTCGTCGTGGTGCGCTGTGATCGTATTGTTGAAGCGTGCCATTATTTAAAAGATCAACAAGGCTATGAACAGTTGATGGACTTGTGTGGCGTGGATATGTCGGAATATCCGGGTTTTGTGAAAGAAGATGGTCGCTACCAAGTTGTTTATAACTTATTGTCCATTCAACATAACAAACGCTTGCGTTTAAAAGTACAGGTGGATGCACGTCAATTGGTGAACTCTGTGGTTGAGGTTTGGCCCACTGCCAATTGGTTTGAACGGGAAGCTTTTGAAATGTATGGTGTTATTTTTAACCACCACCCTGATTTGCGTCGTTTGTTAACGGATTATGGTTTTGAAGGTTATCCGATGCGCAAAGATTTCCCAGTTGAAGGGCGTGTTGAGATGTTCTTTGATGATGAGCAATGGCGTTGTGTTTATCGTCCCAATGCGGTGGAAAACCGTGTGCTTATTCCTAAAACGTGGCCAGGAGCTGACCGTGGCTGAAATTAAGAATTACACCCTAAATTTTGGCCCTCAACACCCATCAGCGCATGGTGTTTTACGCTTGGTGTTGGAGTTGGATGGTGAAGTGGTTGAACGTGCGGAGCCACATATTGGCTTGTTGCACCGTGGCACTGAAAAATTATTTGAACAAAAAACATACTTGCAAAATGTACCCTATTTTGATCGTTTTGATTATGTATCCATGATGGCCAATGAACATGCTTACGCATTGGCTGTTGAAAAGCTGATGGGCGTGGAAGCACCCGAACGTGCGCAATATATTCGTGTGATGTTTGCGGAACTCACACGAATTTTGAACCATTGTATGTGGTTGGGCGCGGTGGCACTTGATATTGGTGCGATGACGGTCTTCTTGTATTGTTTTCGTGAGCGCGAAGATATTTTCGATTTTTATGAAGAAGTATCGGGTGCGCGTATGCATGCAGCATATTTCCGTCCAGGTGGCGTGAGTAAAGATCTTCCTGATGGTTTGTTGGAAAAAATTAAGGCTTTTACGGACACTTTTCCTGGTTATATTGATGAGTATGAAACATTACTGACCGAAAATCGCATTTGGAAACAGCGCAATGTTGATATTGCAATTGTGGATGAAGAAACAGCGTTGGCTTGGGGTTTTAGTGGCCCTATGATTCGTTCCTCTGGTGTTGCGTGGGATTTACGTAAAACACAACCTTACGATGTGTATGATAAAATGGAATTTGATATTCCAGTGGGTGCAACGGGCGATTGCTATGATCGTTACTTGGTACGTGTGGAAGAAATGCGTCAATCCAATGAAATTATCCGCCAATGTATTGAATGGTTGCTTGACAACCCCGGTGACATTAAATCGCGTGATGGACGTTTAAGTAGTCCTGATCGTGCAGATATGAAAGATGATATGGAAACATTGATTCATCACTTTAAATATTTCTCTGAGGGGTATCATGTGCCAGCAGGTGAAGTATATACTGCCGTGGAGCATCCTAAGGGTGAATTCGGCGTATACTTGGTGTCGGATGGTTCCAATAAACCCTATCGCATGAAAGTGCGTGCTGCGGGTTTTGCGCATTTGGAAGCTTTGGATTATATGTGTCGTGGTCACATGATTGCCGATGTTGTGGCGATTCTTGGTACACAAGATATTGTATTTGGGGAGGTGGATCGATGAGTTTGCAAAACGAGATTCATTTTACTTCTGAACGTTTGCAAGAAATTGATGTGCTGGTGAAGAAATATCCAGGTAAGCGTTCAGCGTTGTTGCCTGTTTTGCACATGGCTCAAGAAGATTTTGGTTATTTGTCGATGGCTGCTCAACAATTGGTTGCAGACACCTTGAATTTGCGCTTGATGGTGGTGCGTGAAGTCGTCACGTTTTATACCATGTTTCGTGAAAAACCTTGTGGTACTTATTTGTTGGAAGTGTGTACGAATGCGGGTTGTATGTTGAATGGTGCCAATGAATTGTTGGCGCATATGACAGAAAGCTTGGGTATTGAAGTGGGTGAAACCACATCTGATGGCATGTTTACCGTGACAGAAGTGGAATGCGCGGGGGCTTGTGGTGGTGCGCCTGTTGTTCAGATTAACAATGAATACCATGAAAAAGTGGATGCGACTTATATGGATGCATTTATTACACGGGTATCTGGAGGTCAGTCATGATTTCATCGGATCCCAAACAGGTTAAAGCGATTTGTTTTGACCGTATTCACCTCGAAAATCAGACCTCTTTGGCTGTTGCGAAAAAAAATGGCGCATACAAATTTTTACCGACGGTACTGAAAGACTTCGACAATGAACGTATTATGGATGAAGTGAAAAAATCGGGTTTGCGTGGGCGAGGTGGTGCTGGTTTTCCAACAGGTTTGAAGTGGTCATTTGTGCCACGGCTTACGGGTAAGCCAACATATTTGTTATGTAATGCGGATGAGGGTGAGCCTGGTACCTTTAAAGATCGGGATATTATGCGTTTTGATCCACACCTTCTGATTGAAGGTATGTTGATGTCGGGTTTTGCCTTGGGTGTAAAAGATGCCTATATTTATATTCGCGGCGAATTTTTGCATGAAGCCAATGTGTTGGATGCTGCCATTGAAGAAGCCTATGCAGCGAACCTTTTGGGTGAGAATATTTTGGGTACAGATTTTTCCATGGACTTAACAGTGCATCGGGGTGCTGGTGCGTATATTTGTGGTGAAGAAACGGCATTGATTGAATCGTTGGAAGGTCGCCCTGGTCGTCCACGTTTCAAACCGCCTTTTCCTGCGGTTGAAGGTTTTTATCGTTGCCCAACGGTGGTGAATAATGTGGAAACATTGGCAACCATTCCTGCGATTTTAGAATTTGGTGGAGATTGGCACGCAGCGATTGGTGTACCCAATAATACAGGTATGAAAATTTTCTCAGTTTCGGGGCATGTGAACAAGCCTGGAAACTACGAAGTACCGATGGGTACTTCGTTGAAAACGTTGATTGAAGAGTATTGTGGTGGTTTACAGCATGGCACAGTACCTAAGGTAATTATTCCAGGTGGCTCTTCTACGCCATGGTTGCTTGCTGAACATTATGATACACCGCTCACGTATGATGCCATGATGAAGGCTGGCTCGATGTTGGGTTCGGGCGCGATTATTGTCATGGATGAAACGGCGGATGTGATTGCTTTAACACGGCGTTTAACACATTTTTATGCGCATGAATCGTGTGGCCAGTGCTCACCTTGCCGAGAAGGTACAGGTTGGTTGGAGCGTGTCATGATACGTGTTGAGAATGGTCAAGGTTGTGAAGAAGATTTAACGGTTTTATATGATGTAGCAACGCATATGGCAGGGCGCACGATTTGTGCGTTGGCAGATGGTGCTGCTGCACCAATTTTGTCGTTATTAAAACATTTTCCCGATGAAGTTCGCGCAAGGTTGATGGAGAAGGCTGCATGACAACTTTATTTATCAATGAAGAAGAGGTCACCGTTTCATCTGGAACGAGCATCTTAGAAGCATGTCGTACGCATGGCGCGGATGTGCCATATTTTTGTTATCATCCAGAGCTTTCTGTGGCTGCGAATTGCCGTATGTGCTTGGTTGAAGTGGAAGGCTGGGGCAAGCCAGCGGCATCATGTTGTACGCCAGTGGGTGAAGGCATGCGTGTGACGACGCATTCTGAAAGTTTGAGTAAAGATCGTGAGATGATCATGGAGTACTTGCTTATCAATCACCCTTTGGATTGCCCTGTGTGTGATCAAGGTGGTGAATGTAAGCTGCAAGACTACGCGGTTGAACATGGATCAAGCCATGGTCGCTATAAAGAAATTAAACGTGCTGTGGTTGACCATAATCTTGGTCCATTTGTCAGCACATGTATGACCCGTTGCATTCATTGCACACGCTGCGTCCGCTTTGCGGAAGAGATTGCAGGTACGGGTGATATGGGAGTCTTGAACCGTTCAGATCACATGCGTATTGAAGGTGTGGTTGAAGATGCATTGGCTTCGGAATTGTCAGGAAACTTGGCGGATATTTGTCCCGTGGGTGCACTATTGGATAAGCCTTCGCACGATGTTTCTCGTCCTTGGGAGGTAAAACGCCACAAGAGTACATGCACACAATGCCCTCAAGGCTGTGATATTGTGATTGAATCACGGGGTGATGAAGTCATTCGTATCAAACCCGATCATGATATGGGTGAATCTTGGATTTGTGACCGTGGTCGCTATGTGCATGATTCATTTCGTTCGGATGCACGTATCTTAACACCATCCATCCGTACTGATTCAGGGATGCAGGTGGTTACTTGGGATGCTGCTGTAGAAAAAACAGTGAATTTGTTAAAAGATAAGCGCGTGGGCATTGTTTTTTCACCCGATTGGAGCATAGAAGGATTGACTTCAATTCGTTTGTTGCATGATCGTATTTTTAAAGATGCCAAGGTTGCCTTTGACTTGCATCGCCGTGATATGCGTCCCTTTGCCTTTGAAGAAGGTTTTGGGATGACGCCTGAGAACATTGTAACTGCTGATGAAGTGGTGATTTTAGGCTCTGATTTGCGTCAACGCTTGCCTATTTTGATGCAAGGTTTACGCAAACGTACTTTTTCGAATAAGCCTGTAACACGTATTGGTGCGATGAATTACCGTACCAACAGTGAATTAACGCATGATGCATTGATTCGCCCGCGTGAATGGGGTGCAGTGATTGCGAGAGCGATGCAGCAATTGAAAGATTTGGGCAAAACAGCGGCAGGTATGGATGCTTGGTTATCAGCTGTGCCTGAGCGTCATGAAGCAGGAAAATTGTTGGCGGACGCATTGTTGGCAGATTCTTGTGCGTTACTTGTGGGTGAAGAAATTCGTTCGCATGCAGATGCTGCTGCGTTGATTCATGGTTTGGATTTGATAGCGCGAGCTTCAGGTCATGGCGAAGAAGGTCGCGATGCACGGAACTTGATTCCAGAAGGCATGAATGCCTCCTTGTTGAGTGCGGTCTTTGGCGATATTCGAACCAGTGTTAGTGATTTGTTTGATGCCGCTCATGATGGTGAATTGGATGCTTTGTTATTGATTGGAAGTGATCCTTTGGGTGATGGTTTGTTCTCCATGCAAGCCAAACGTGCGATGGGCAAGGTGCCTTTGGTACAAGTTGGTGCTGTTGCTGGCGATGTATCTGAATATGCGGATGTGATGCTGCCTGCATCGGCTTATTCTGAAGTGGATGGCACATTTATCAATATGTCAGGTAATGTGCGAAATGCTGATGAACCCCTATCAACAGTGGGCGAGGGGCGACCTTTATGGAAGGTCATGATGCGTTTAATTCAGGGCTTTGATGTGGATGTTCCTGCTGTTGATGTGCGTGAAATTAGAACGCTGGTTCAAGGGTATTTGCCGAGCTTGGCTGTGCTTTGGAGTGACTGTGTGGATGATGCTTGGCATATGCCAGTCGCTCGCCAAAAAGATGCCATATTTTTACCAACAGGTATTGCACCTGTGATGGCGTTGGATGTGATTAGTCGTTATTCGATGTATCGTGAAGGTGCATGGGTGAGAGCTTCGAAATCATTGACAGAAGCAGGGCATATTCGTGCTTTGGATGATGTGTTGCTTCATCCCAATACACTGCAAGCCGCAGGTTTGAAGCCTGGAGCGTGTTTGGTTCGAACGGCATCGGGTGATTTTACATTTGATGTGGGTGTACGTGATGATGTGGTTGAGGGCGTATTATTTATTGCTAAACGTGGCGTTGCAGGCGACTTGTCCTGTGAAGTCATGGCTAGCCTTGGGGGAGGTCAGTAATGGAGTGGACCGATATGGCGCTAACAGGGCTGATTTGGGCGCTGGAGATTTTAGCGATTGCTATTCCAATTGCTTTATCTGTGGCATATATAACTTACGCTGAACGTCGTGTGATTGGTTTGATGCAAGTGCGTAAGGGTTGTAACCGTGTGGGGCCGCTTGGTTTGTTGCAACCACTGGCTGATGGTTTAAAGCTTTTCTTGAAAGAAACCATTATTCCTGCTAAATCCAATAAAATATTGTTTGTTGCTGCACCTGTGATGGCACTGGTACCTGCTTTGGTGGCGTTTGCAGTGGTGCCTTTTGGTGAAACAACACTGTTTGGCTTGTGGGATACAGCGCATGTGATGGCGATTGCACATTTGAACGTGGGTATTTTATATATCTTGGCTATTTCTAGCTTGGCGATTTATGGTGTATTGATGGCTGGCTGGTCATCGAACTCCAAGTATGCACTGATCGCTTCGGTGCGCGCAACATGCCAAATGATTTCTTATGAAATATCCATGGGCTTTGCTTTGGTCTGTGTATTGATGTTGGCAGGCAGTATGGATTTATCGGTGATTGTGAATGCACAGAAAGGTGGCTTCTGGCACTGGTATATTATTCCATTGTTCCCCATGTTTTTGGTGTACTTCATTTCAGGCTGTGCCGAGACAAACCGCACACCGTTTGATTTGGTAGAAGGTGAAGCAGAATTGGTTGCAGGTCATATTGTGGAGTATTCAGGTATGTGGTTTGCCACATTCTCATTGGCTGAATATGGTGCGATGATTCTGATTAGCTTGCTCACCTCGATTCTTTTCATGGGCGGATGGGATGCACCGATTCCTGCCTTGGACTTTATACCAGGTACGGTTTGGTTGTTGTTGAAGACAAGCTTTTTTATCTTTGTCTTTATTTGGTTCCGTGCCACATTCCCACGTTTTCGCTATGACCAAATGATGCGTTTGGGTTGGAAGGTCTTTTTACCTTGGACCTTGGCTTGGATTGCGGTCTTGGGCTTGTTTACTTATGCGGGCGAATTGAACAGTAGTTTAACGATTTTAAGTGATATGATTGGCTATTACCAGCCTTGGAGGTCTTAAGATGCAGTTGATTAAACATGCGTTTAAGACTTGGATGTTGTGGGAGTTGGTTAAAGGTCTTGCACTCACCATGCGTTATTTCTTTAAACCAAAAATCACGGTGGAATACCCAGAAGAACGCACACCATTATCCCCACGTTTTCGGGGTTTGCATGCCTTGCGTCGTTATGATTCAGGTGAAGAGCGTTGCATCGCTTGCAAGTTATGCGAAGTGGTGTGTCCTGCTTTGGCGATTGTGATTGAATCGGAAGAGCGGGAAGATGGAAGCCGTAGAACCACGCGTTACGATATTGATATGACCAAGTGTATTTATTGTGGCTTATGTCAAGAAGCATGTCCTGTGGATGCGATTGTTGAAACCCAACATTTTGAGTATGCCAGTGAAACACGCGAAGCATTGTATTATACCAAAGATATGTTGTTGGATGTGGGTGACCGTTATGAATCTCAAATTGCAGCCAATATTGAAGCCGATGCAAAATATCATTAAGTGTCAGATAGGGATTAGGAGGGGAAATGTTTGAAGCTGGATTCTTTTATCTGTTTGCAACGATGGCAGTTGTGGGTGGCATGGGCGTGGTGTTGGCAAGACATACCATGCATTCTGTGATGTTTTTAATTTTTTGTTTTTTCAACTCCGCAGGTTTGTTTTTTTTATTGGATGCCGAATTTTTGGGCATTATATTGATTCTGATTTATGTTGGTGCGGTCATGGTGTTGTTTATGTTTGTTATCATGATGTTGGAAGTAAACCAAGCCAAGTTGCGTGAAGGTTTTCTCCAGTATTTACCGATGGGTGGCATGATTGCATTGATTTTATTGATTGAATTTATTGGCGCAGCCAGCAGTGGTATTTTTCATACGAATGCGATTGCAGCGGTCGGACATTTTGGAAAAGATGTCAATAACACGGTTGAAATTGGCAAAGTCTTGTATACGCAATATTTATTGGGCTTTGAAATTGCCGCGATTATTTTGTTGGTGGCTTTGGTGGGTGCGATTGTATTGACCTTGCGTACGCGCCAAGATGCGAAATACCAAAATATTTCCAAACAAGTGAATGTGCGTAAAGAAGATCGTTTACGCAAGGTGAGGATGTAATCATGATTGGTTTATCGGATTATTTGATTGTGGCTGCCTGTTTGTTTTCTTTGGGTGTGATTGGTCTTTTCTTGAATCGTAAAAATGTGATTACCATTTTAATGTGTATTGAGCTTATTTTATTGGCTGTAAACATTAATTTTGTGGCATTTTCGCATTATTTACAGGATATATCGGGGCAAATTTTTGTATTTTTTGTGTTGACAGTCGCAGCATCGGAAGTGGCAGTAGGTTTGGCGATTTTGGTTTCATTTTATCGTAATCGTCGTTCAATTGATGTTGAAGATATCAACACATTGCAGGGTTAGGGGAGGCTTTCGTGGGAGAAACCATCACAACGTTGAATACGTTTGAATTATTGGCAATTCCAGCCTTGCCCTTGTTGGCTGCATTGGCAGCAGGCTTGTTTGGCTGGTTTTTAAAAGAAAAATTAACACACCTGATAACATGTGGTGCTGTCATTATAGCGGCTGCTTTGTCCGTTGATGTGTTTGTTCAAGTGCTACATGGTGCTTCTTTTTATGGTAATTTTTGGACATGGATGGTTTCGAAAGACTTCATGGTGTCCGTAGGGATGATGATAGATCCATTGACGGTTGCCATGATGGTGACAGTCACGGTTGTTTCAGCCTGTGTGCATTTATATACCATTGGTTATATGCATGGTGATCCTGGTTACTCGCGTTTCTTTGCTTACATTTCAGCATTTACTTTTTCTATGTTGGTCTTGGTGATGGGCAATAACTTCTTCACCTTGTTTTTTGGTTGGGAAGCTGTGGGCTTGTTCTCATATTTACTGATTGGTTTTTGGTTCAAACGCGAAGCTGCGAATTATGCAGCACTCAAAGCGTTTATTGTGAACCGTGTGGGTGATTTTGGTTTTGCTGTGGGTATTTTGGCGGTTTGGTATTATTTTGGTACGGTGGATTATCGTGAAGTCTTTGCCATGGTTTCTACGTTTGTCGCAGAAGGGCATGTCTTGCATTTCTTGGGTTGGGAAATGGATGCCATTACTTTTATTTGTTTGGCACTGTTTATTGGTGCGATGGGTAAGTCAGGTCAAGTGCCATTGCATGTTTGGTTGCCTGATTCGATGGAAGGTCCTACACCGATTTCAGCGTTGATTCATGCGGCAACCATGGTGACAGCAGGTGTGTTCATGGTGGCGCGTTTATCACCGATGTTTGAATACTCTGAAACAGCCTTGGCGGCGGTTATTTTGGTGGGCGCGATAACTGCTTGGATGTGTGCAACGATTGGCTTGGTGCAAAATGACATCAAACGTGTGATTGCTTATTCAACATGTTCGCAATTGGGTTATATGTTTGTGGCTTGTGGTGTGTCGGCTTACTCGGCAGGGATTTTTCACCTGATGACCCATGCTTATTTTAAATCTTTATTATTTTTGGCGGCAGGTTCGGTGATTCATGCTGTGCTGGCAGAGCAGGATATTCGTAAGATGGGTCAGTTGCGTAAATATATGCCGATTACCTATATCACCATGTTTATTGCTGCGTTGGCATTGGCGGGTATTCCACCCTTTGCAGGTTTCTGGTCAAAAGATTTGATTATTGAAGCAGTGATGGTTCGAGATATGGGTTGGGTCAGTGAAGTCGGTTACTGGGCATTGTTGTCGGGTGTGTTTATGACGGCATTTTATACCTTCCGTATGTTCTTCCTAACTTTTCATAATTCGGATCGTGTGCCTGCGGCGACCAAAAAACATTTACATGAGTCCCCTAAGGTGATGACTATACCTTTGATGATATTGGCTGTCGGTGCTTTGGGTTCAGGTTTATGGGGTGTGTATGTGTTGGACATCGCCAACCCTGAAGTGGTCAATGGCTTCTTTGGTCACTCTTTGTTTGTATTGGATGCACATAATCCATTGTTGAAATTGGAGCTTGAGGGGCATCATCCATTTTTTATGACACTGCCATTCTGGTTGGCGATTGGCGGTATTGCTTTGGCTTATGGGTTCTACTTTAAAGAATCTGCCATGCCTGTGAAATTGGCAGCAACATTTCCAGCTTTATACACCTTCTTGTTGAACAAATGGTATTGGGATGAGTTGTATGAAAAAATCTTTATTCGTCCTACACAATGTTTGGGTCAAATGCTTTGGCAAAAAGCTGATTTGGGCATGATTGATAAAGGCATTGTGCATGGTGGTATCATTGATTCAGTGGCATCGGGTGCAGCCAAACTACGTACGATGCAAACAGGCATGGTTTATCATTATGCGTATGGCATGGTGATTGGTGTGTTTGGTTTGCTAACGTGGCTGTTGTTGAAGGCATAGGGGAGATTCATGGAATCGTTGTATAACGTATTGGGCTTTCCCATTCTAAGCTTGAGTATTTTCTTGCCAACGGCAGGCGCATTGTTTATTTGGATGTTTGTAAAAGATGATGCAGCTGTTCGTTGGGCAAGCTTGTCGGTTTCGGTGGCAACATTTGTTGTGACTTTGCCGTTGTTGCTATCTTTTGATCATACCACTGCGCACATGCAGTTTGAAGAGTTACACCCATGGATTTCATCATTTAATATCAATTATGCGCTGGGTATTGATGGTATTTCCATGCCATTCATTGTGTTGACAAGTTTGTTGACGATTGTGTGTATTGTTTCTGCATGGCGTTGTATTCAAACACGTGTGAAAGAATATATGTTGGCATTTTTAATTCTTGAAACCACATTGATTGGCGTGTTTGCATCCTTGGATGCGGTGTTGTTTTATTTTTTCTGGGAAGCGATGTTGATTCCAATGTATTTGATTATTGGTGTATGGGGTGGCAAAAATCGTGTGTATGCAACCTTAAAATTCTTCCTTTATACCTTGGGTGGCTCTGTCTTGATGTTGATTGCCATTATGGCGATGTATTTCAAAACAGGTGGTAGTTTTAGTATGTTGGCATACATGGACTACCCCTTTAATTTTGATTGGCAATTTTGGATTTTCTTGGCGTTCTTTGTGGCTTTTGCTGTGAAAGTTCCGATGTGGCCTTTCCATACTTGGTTGCCTGATGCACATACAGAAGCACCGACCGCAGGCTCGGTGATTCTGGCGGGTATTTTGTTGAAAATGGGCGCGTATGGTTTCTTGCGTTTTTCCTTGCCGATGTTGCCTGATGCCTCACAATATTTTGTACCGTTTATGGTGTTTTTGAGTTTGATTGCCATTGTCTATGTTTCTTTGGTGGCGATGATGCAGACAGATTTGAAGCGTCTTATTGCTTATTCCTCGATTGCACATATGGGTTTTGTCACCTTGGGTACATTCATGTTTACTGAAATCGCCATTGAAGGTGCTGTATTTGGCATGATTTCGCATGGTTTTGTCGCTGCGGCTCTCTTCTTGTGTGTGGGTGTCTTGTATGATCGGATGCATACGCGTGAAATCTCGGCGTATGGTGGAGTTGTGAATGTGATGCCCGTGTTTGCAGTGGTGATGATGTTTTTTGCCATGGCCAATGTAGCATTACCTGGAGCTTCATCGTTTGTGGCAGAAATTATGGTGCTGTTGGGTACATTTAACCCATCCCCTGAAGCGATGTTATATATGCCTTTTTCCATGAAGTGGGTGGCTATTATCGCAGCTTCCAGTGTGGTATTATCAGCATGTTACACCTTATGGATGTTGAAACGTGTGTTGATGGGTGATTTGGTGAAAGATGAGGTGAAAACGCTGAAAGATATGAATGTGCGAGAATTTTCATTCTTTGCACCATTGATTGTATTGGTCATTTGGTTGGGTTTGTACCCAGCGCCTGCCTTGGATTTATTGCATGTAACAGTGGCTCACTTGGTGGATCAAGCAACAAGCAGTAAACTGGCGGATGCAGCACTGATTGCTCAAGGCGCTGCGGCGCATCTAATAGGACATTGAGGTAATCATGGCACATGTAACTTTCCCATTTCCATTCCCTGAGCATCTAGGGCTGCTGCTCCCTGAAATGATTATCGCAGTGATGGCGATGGTTCTTTTGATATGGGATTTATTTATTCCCAAAGATAAGAAGCAGTGGGTGGCTTATGCCACAGTTTTGGTTTGTATTGTCACTGCTGTAGCAGTGGTTCAAGTGACAACAGGTCTTTCGGCAACAAGTTTTTATGGCTATTTTGTGATGGATCCTTTTGCTTCATTTGCCAAACTACTTATTTTGTTGGCAACGGTTTTCGGTGTCATTCTTTCATTTGATTATATGAAGGATGAAGAAAACATGGGTGAATATTATTGTCTTATGTTGTTTTCAGTATTGGGTATGATGTTCTTGGTTTCTGCCAATAACTTTGTCACCATGTATTTGGGTCTTGAGTTGATGGCCTTGAGTATTTATGTGTTGGTGGGTTATCAACGCAATGTGTTGCGCTCGTCTGAAGCGGCATTGAAGTATTTCATTCTGGGTTCGCTTGCATCAGGTATGCTGCTTTATGGTATTACATTCTTATATGGTGTGACCACAAGCTTTAGTTTTGCAACGATTGGCCCTGCATTGGGTGTTGCCAATGAATCGGCCCATGGTGTGGTCATGTTGGGCTTGGTCTTTGTGTTGGCAGGTATGGCATTTAAAGTATCCATTGCACCCTTTCACATGTGGACCCCCGATACTTATGAAGGCGCACCCACCCCTGTGACCGCTTTTATTTCAGTGGCGCCCAAAGTGGCAGGCTTTGTCATTTTTATGCGTATTTTGCACGATGTCTTTCCAGAAGTTCAAGTTGATTACACCAATATTTTAGTGGTGCTAGCAGCGATTACGATTGTGGTTGGCAATGTGGCCGCCATTGCGCAGCGTAATATCAAACGCATGATGGCATACTCAACAGTGGGTCATGTGGGCTTTATCTTGCTGGGACTGATTGCTGCCAATGAAGCAGGTTATACTGGTTCTTTGGTTTACCTGACTGTTTACTTGTTTATGAATATGGGTGTGTTTGCCATTGTTATTTTAATGCGCCGAGATGGTATGGATGGTGAATTGTTGGATGATTTTTCAGGTCTTTCCAAGGCTCGTCCAGGTTATGCCTTAGCGATGGGCTTGTTGTTATTCTCCTTGGCTGGTATTCCATTTTTGGGTGGTTTCTGGGCTAAATATGCGGTGCTTCTTCCTTTGATTGGAGCTGGGCATTTATACTTGGCACTGTTGGCGATTGTTTTCTCAGTGGTGGGTGCTTTTTATTATTTGCGTGTCGTGAAGTATATGTACTTTGATGATGCACGGGTCACCTTCAACTTCATTGAAAGCCCTGCTATGCAAGCTGTGGTGATTGTGAGTACCTTGGCTATTGTGGCCATTGGTTTATATCCAGATCCTGTCATGCAGCTTTGTAAGCAAGCCTTGGTTGGGTTTATTTAAAGAAGTAAATATCGTGTGTGGATTTTAAGTCATATCAATGTGTTGATGGTGGCATAAAGATTCATGTACATATCGATTGAAAACCCAGTAACCCCTTGTTTATGATGGGTGGGAAATAATTATCTTGAAAAGTAGTGGTGTTTAGGTTAGAAATCGCCGCCTTTTTGAAGTTAACAGGAGTAGCAACGTGAAAGCTGGCATTCATCCTGAATACGTTACATCCAATGTAACCTGTTCTTGTGGCAACACATTTGAGACGCGTTCAACCAAAGGCGACATTCATGTAGAAGTTTGTTCTGCTTGCCATCCGTTTTATACGGGTAAGCAGAAGGTGATGGATACTGAAGGTCGCGTCGAACGCTTCTATAAGAAATACGGCAAGCCTGCAAAGGCAGCTTAATGTCAACAAAGTCCCTTTTGGGAAGTTTATTTTTCCTAAAAGGGACTTTGTTGCATCATTTATTAGAGATTAGGATACTGGAGAATATAGATGTACGCAGTTATTCGTACCGGTGGTAAGCAGTATCGCGTTCAGGAAGGAGATGTCCTGCGCGTTGAGAAGCTTAACAGCGAAATTGGTCAAGAAGTCGTCTTTGAAGATGTACTTTTAGTTGGCGAAGGTGATGCTATCAAAGTTGGTAGTGACATCGCAGAAGGCAGTGTAAAAGCTGTGGTTACTGAACAGGCACGGGATAAGAAGGTTGTAATCTTCAAGAAACGTCGTCGTAAAAATTATCGTTTAACCAAGGGTCATCGTCAGTCGTTCACGGCTGTGAAGATCGGCGCGATTGGAGGCTAAGAAATGGCACATAAGAAAGCAGGCGGCTCCACCAGTAATGGTCGCGATTCCAATTCCAAGCGTTTAGGTGTAAAAAAATATGCAGGTGAAGTGGTGATTTCGGGTAATATCATTGTTCGCCAACGTGGAACAAAAATTCGTCCAGGTGATAACGTAGGTTGCGGTCGTGACTATACATTGTTTGCTTTGACAGATGGTAAAATTGAATATTTCAAACGTGCAGGTCGTACAACAGTTCGCGTTGTAAGCTAATTTTTGTTTGAAATGAATCTTTGAAAGAGGGCGCGGAAACGTGCCCTCTTTTTGTGTTTGTGGGCAAAGTGGAGAAGGAATGACGTATGCGCTTTATTGATGAAGTGAAAATTGATGTTCGTGCGGGAAATGGTGGTGCTGGTAGCCGCTCTTTTCGGCGTGAAAAGTATATCCCTAAAGGCGGTCCTGATGGCGGCAATGGTGGTCGTGGTGGGCATGTTATTCTCGAAGCGAGCCGTGATAAAAACACCTTGCAGGAGTTATACCTTCGTAAGCACTTGTTTGCAGAGCATGGGAAATCGGGCGCAGGGAGAAAAATGCACGGCCGTATGGGTGCAGATATTGTCGTCCAAGTGCCTGTTGGTACAGTTGTGAAGGATGAGCATGGCGTACAGTTGTTTGATTTAACCGAGCATGGTCAAAAAGTCACATTGGCGCATGGTGGCGAAGGTGGCATGGGGAACATCAACTTTGTGAGTAGTACCAACCGTGCGCCCAAGTATGCCCAACCAGGTACAGAGGGTGAGGCGAGCGACTGTTTTCTTGAGTTAAAATCCATGGCCGATGTTGGTTTGGTTGGTTTGCCCAATGCAGGTAAATCAACCTTTATTTCACGTGTTTCCAATGCGCGCCCCAAGATTGCAGACTATCCCTTTACCACGTTAGCGCCGTCACTTGGGCAAGTGTTTATGAATGATGGTGATGGTTTTGTGGTGGCTGATATACCAGGGTTAATTGGCGGAGCGCATGAAGGTAAGGGCTTAGGGCATCGTTTTCTTAAGCATATTGAACGTACACGTGTGCTGTTACACTTGGTGGATGTATTACATCCTGATGGGCAAAGTATTACCGATCAAGTGCATGAAATTGAAGCAGAATTGAAAGGGTATGGTGATTCAGTTTGGCGAAAAGAACGTTATTTGGTGCTTAATAAATTGGATGTTTTATCTGCTGAAGATCGTGAACAAGCCCTTGTCGAAGCGCGGCAGCTTAATCCTGATTGTTATATGATTTCTGCGGTCACAGGTGAAGGTGTGCAAGTGTTGCTTTATGATTTGTATGCGACTGTAAAGAAGGTTCAAGCCGCCGTGCATGCTGAATCAGTCGGGACTTTGGATGAGCTGAGCGATTGATTCATACGCGCCAAGATCTAAAGCATATTCGCCGTGTTGTGGTAAAAATAGGTAGCTCATTGTTAACCGATGTTAAAACTGCCATTCGTATGGATCGTGTGCAACAAATTGCCTTGCAAGTTCATCGCTTACAAGAAAGTGGTATCCAAGTGTGTCTGGTTTCTTCTGGAGCGGTGGCATTGGGGCAGGTGCACTTGGGTTGGTTGGGCAAAGAACTATCGGTGCATGAAAAGCAAGCAGCAGCGGCGGTTGGTCAGCCTTGGTTGATGGCAGCTTATCGTGAAGCCTTTGCAGCCTATGATATGCAAGTGGCGCAGATGTTGTTGACGAAGGATGATTTGCGTCATCGTCGCCGTTATTTGAATGCGAGCAACACCAGTGAAACGCTTTTTTCACTGGGTGTGACGCCGATTGTGAATGAGAATGATACGGTGGTGGTTGAAGAGATTAAATTTGGCGATAATGATTCCTTGGGTGCTTTGGTGGGTATGGCTGTGCATGCGGATTTGCTGGTGATGATGACGGATGTGGATGGCTTATTTGATGCGAATCCCAGTCAGAATCCAAGTGCGAAACGTTGCTCAATAGTCCCTGTTTTAAATGAAGGCATTATGGCCATGGCAGGGGATGCGGGTAGCCAATTTGGAACGGGTGGTATGCGCAGTAAGTTGAAAGCCACCGATATTGCCACGCGTGGGGGTGTTGCGACGGCGATTATCAATGGTCAATGCGATGGTGCTTTATCAAAGTTGATGTCTGGTGAGGATTTGGGCAGCTTATTTTTATGCGGGGCGGATCGTCAAACACGTCATCAACACTGGATCACAGATATTCTGAGCGTGGTTGGACAAGTGCATATTGATGCAGGGGCTGCCAAGGCTTTATGGTATGCTGGGGCAAGTTTGTTGCCCATTGGCATTGAATCGGTACATGGTCGTTTTGATAAAGGTGAATGTATTGAAGTGGTGTCTGAACAAGGTGTGGTGGCACGAGGTTTGTGCAATTACAATGCAGAAGATTTGCGGCGTATTATTGGACGCTCCAGTCAAGATATTGCGAATATTCTCGGTTATATGGATTTTTCATCGGTGATTCATCGAGATAATTTGGTATTAATAGGTAAAAAGTAGGGGGCTAGGCATGGGTGAAGCAAAACAAGTGATTCAAGCGTTAGGCATCAAGGCAAAAGCAGCATCACGTCAGATGCGTATGATTGAAACGCGTGCCAAAGATGAAGCCTTGCAAATTGCCGCAACATTATTACGTCAGCAAATGTCTGATGTATTGGCAGCCAATGCTTTGGATATGCAGGCTGCGGATGAAAATAATCTTGAACCAGCATTGAAGGATAGATTGCTCCTCAATGCTGAACGCGTGGAAGCTATGGCGCAGGGTTTGGAAAAAATTGCTGCATTACCAGATCCCGTGGGTGCGATTTCGGATTTGGTGTACCGTCCTTCGGGGATTCAGGTTGGGCATATGCGTGTCCCCTTGGGTGTGATCGGGATTATTTATGAGTCTCGCCCGAATGTGACAGCAGATGCTGCGGCATTATGTTTGAAATCAGGTAATGCGGTGATTCTACGTGGGGGATCGGAAGCGATTCATTCAAACCGAGCCATTGCCAAGATTTTACGGCAAGCCTTGAGTCAATCGGGTGTGCCTGAGGATGCGGTACAATTGATTGAACAAACCGATCGCGCTTTGGTTGGCGCATTGTTGGCGGCGGATGAATATGTGGATGTATTGATTCCTCGTGGTGGAAAATCACTGGTGGCACGTGTATCCGCAGATGCCAAGGTGCCTGTGATTAAGCATTTGGATGGTATTTGTCATGTTTATATTGATGCCGAAGCTGATGAAGCGATGGCTGTTTCGATTGCTTTGAATGCCAAAACACATCGTTATGGTGTGTGTAATGCTATGGAAACCCTGTTGGTGCATGAAGGTGCTGTATCCGTATTGCCTAAGCTTGTGAAAGCATTGTTGGCAAAAGGGGTGGAAGTGCGGGGTTGTGAAGCGACCCAAGCGGCGTGTTCTGATTTGAAAGTTGGTTTGGCAAAGGCTGAGGATTGGGCGACTGAGTATTTGGCTGCGATTTTATCCATCAAAGTTGTCAGATCGGTGGATGCAGCGATGGATCATATTGCGCAATATAGCTCTGCTCATACTGAGAGCATTGTGACTGCCAACTATGCGACAGGACAACGTTTCTTACGTGAAGTTGATTCATCTTCGGTGATGTGGAATGCCAGCACCCGTTTTGCCGATGGATTTGAGTATGGTTTGGGTGCTGAAATTGGTATCTCAACGGATCGCTTGCATGTGCGTGGACCTGTAGGTTTGGAAGGTTTAACCACGCAGAAATGGATTGTACTGGGGCATGGTGAGGTGCGCAGTTAAGTTCGAGTTATGAAAAAAATAGCGGTGTTTGGTGGTAGTTTTGATCCGCCACATTTGGGACACCATGCTTTGGTGACTTATGCGCAACACGTCTTGGCTTTGGATGAGGTTTGGGTGATCCCCGTGGGTCAAGCGGTTCACCGCTCGCTGACAGCATCCATATCGGCAGATCAGCGTCTGCATTGGGTGCAAGCTTTATTTGAAGATGTGCTGGCTGTAAAGGTTTTGGATTGGGAAGTGAATGCGTGTTGTCCGACGCCTTCGATTGAGAGTATGCAGCGTATTGCAAACACCCTTGATGTTGTGCCTTATTGGTTGATGGGCATGGATGCTTGGCAAGGTATGCCAACTTGGGTGGGCTACCCGAAACACCAAAGCTTGTGTCATGTTGTGGTGGTGAACCGAGAGGGAGAACAAGCCTGCCACCATCAAGAGTGGCGGGTGGTGGCATCACCAAGCAAGCCTTGTGCTGGATGTGTAAGTTATATTCAGGATGCACCACCGAATATATCGGCAAGTCAGATTCGCCAAGCGATTTTGACAGGGCAAGATGTATCCACAGTGTTGGATGCTAAGAAAAGTAATGAGATATGCGCCGCCTATGGGGCGTGCGATGTTAATAGAGGTCAGGAATGAGTGAGAATAAAACATTGGAAACATTAACCCAAGCTGTTACGGAAGCCTTGGATGATAAAAAGGCGCAAGATGTTGTGTTGATGGATGTACAAGGTCAATGTTCTTTTGCTGATTATTTTGTTTTGGCAACAGGGCGAACAGACCGTCAACTGAAAGCGATGGCGCAAGCGGTATCAAGTATTGCTCATGATTACGGTATGCCTGCTAAAATTGAAGGTACTGGCGCAATGGAATGGTTGATTGTTGATTTGGGTGGCGTGGTGGTTCATTTGTTTTTACCTGATGTGCGAGCCAGCCTTCAATTGGAACGCTTGTGGACACTACCTGCTTCAAAAGAGTCTTTGGAGTCCAGTAGCTCGGCATGAAACTTCGTCTGTTTGTCGTTGGGAAAATAGTGCCTGAACTGGCGGTATATGAGGCACGTTTTTGCAAGCGTTTGTCGGGGGCATGGAAGCTAGATGTCATCGAGTTACCCGAAGGTCGCAGTAAGCAGCTTGCTCAACGTAAGCAGGAAGAAGAAAAACATATTCTTAAAGCCGTGAAAAAAGGCTTTATTTTGTTTGATGAACATGGTCAACAGATGCTAAGTAAGCAGTGGTCAACCTCATTGCAACAGTTGGCAGGCAATGTCACGCAAGATTTTGTGATTGGTGGAGCGGCTGGAGTCTCGGATGTTATACGCCAACAAGCCAGAAAAACATGGGGACTTTCCCAGCTAACCTTGCCACATCAAATGGCACGGGTGATGGTGGTGGAACAACTGTACCGAGCTTGGTCTATTTCTCAGGGGTATCCGTACCATCGTGAATAAACTGCTGTGTTGTGTGATTTTGATGGGGTTGAGCCTATTTGTGAGTGTAGAGCGCGCGTGTGCGCGTGATATTCAGCATGAAATTCGCACGCTCAAACAAGAGCAGGCTGATTTACGACAGTTGCGAAAAGCTTTGGATGTAAAGCTTGGTAAGTTGGGGCGTGAGATGCATCAGTTGGATCAAGAGTTGCTATCAGCGCGTAAAAAATTTAAACATGCAGATAAGAAGTGGTTGGCATCGAAGCGAAAAGTGAATGCCTTATCCAAACAAAAACAAGCTTTGAAAACCACGATTCAAAACATGCAACAACGTATGCAAGCCGAAGCCAATATGGCATGGCAACGGGATCACCGTGAACCCAGTTGGTTGGATGTTTTGGTGGGGGGTGATGTTACAGAAGTCCCACATAGGCAATATATGATGCGTTTTGTGCTGGAAGGTCAGGCGAAAGAACGACAGGTATGGGAAGCATTATTGCAAGATTTAAAGATCGTGGAACAAGCCTTGCAGCTGGAGTATGACCACCTATCCGCATTAAAATCAAAAAAATATCAGGCGAAAACAAAGGCTGAGAAGCGTTGGAAAGCTAAGCATCGGAAGCTGGTCGCGCTCAGGCATGATGCGAAGTTGAAAAAGAAGCGGAACCAAGCATTGAAACAACAAAAAAAAGCCTTGTTGCAGTTGTTCGCGGGTTTGAAATATGCGCTGAGAAGCAGTGATAAATTGGCAAAGCAGATGTCAATTCGTCACCGAAAAGGACATTTACCGTGGCCGATGCAAGGTACAGTGGTGGTGAACTTTGGTGATGAGGTGAGTTATTTGCATCGCCGCTCACAAGGTGTGCAAATGAGACCAAATCATCAAAAGGTCAACGCTTTACAGGTTCATGCCATGCATGCAGGCCAAGTACGTTATGCCGATTGGTTTGGTGGCTTTGGTTTGATGCTGGTGGTGGAATATGGGCATGGTGTTTTGGCTATTTATGCACACAATGATGCGCTTCATAAGCAAGTGGGTGATTGGGTGGATGTAGGTGATGTATTGGCAGATGCTGGCAGCACGGGCTGGGTTGAGAAAACCCGATTGTATTTTGAAATGCGTGATCATGGAAAATCGGTGAATCCAAGAAAGTGGTGCCGATAGTCGTAGCTAAAGAAAAATGGGGTGCAATATGAAATTGAAGAAGACACGTATGTTGTTGTTGGCTGGAACGGCCGTACTGATAGGTGCAGGTGCGATGGCCTGGAATCCTTCCGAAGGTTATCAGAAAGCAACAGCCTCCACTGACTATCGCCAGTTGGATAAGTTTGCTCAAATTATGGATGCGGTGAAACGTACTTATGTGAAGGATAAGACGGATGAGGAACTGATTGATGGTGCCTTGAGTGGCATGTTGTCCAGCCTTGATCCGCATTCAACGTATATGAATAAAGAGATGTATAAGCAGATGCAGGTCGAAACCACGGGTGAATTCGGTGGTTTGGGTATTGAAATATCATCGGCAGAGGGTGGTATTCGTATCATTTCCCCCATTGAAGATACACCTGCTGATCATGCGGGTATTTTGGCGGGTGATTTGATTGTGAAAATTGGCGATCAATTGGCCAAAGATTTATCGTTACCTGAAGCCGTAAAATTGATGCGTGGAAAACCTGGCTCACCATTGGTATTGACCATTTTTCGTAAAACAAATCCGCAACCCTTGGAGATTAAAATTGTTCGTGCTGTCATTCATGTGAAATCGGTAAAAAGTGGGATGTTAGCTCCTGGCTATGTTTGGTTGCGGGTGACACAATTTCAAGAGCAAACCAGCAAAGAATTGACCAAGCAAATCGCCACGCTTAAAAAAGAATCGGGTGGAAAATTTAAAGGCGCAGTGTTGGATTTAAGAAACAATCCCGGTGGCTTGTTGGATCAGGCTGTGGAAATCAGTGATATGTTTCTTGATAGTGGAGGTATTGTCAGTACCAAATCACGCGTGGGTAAAAATATGAATTTTATAGCCAAAAAAGGTGATTTGTTGGATGGTCAGCCTTTGGTGGTATTGATTAACAGTGGTTCAGCATCGGCTTCTGAGATTGTGAGTGGTGCATTGCAGGATAATCAGCGGGCGGTGTTGATGGGCGTGAAGAGCTTTGGTAAAGGTTCGGTGCAACGTATTATTCCATTGCCTGATGGCACGGCGTTTAAATTAACCACTGCACTTTATTACACCCCATCGGGTCGCTCGATTCAAGCCACAGGTATTGAGCCTGATATTGAGGTGCCTTGGGTGACATTAAAACCTGAACCGAAGAAGAAAAAAAGTTTGCGTATTTTTGAACGTGACTTGAAAGGTCATCTGGCGAATGGCAATGGTAAAAAAGATGGTGTTGTGAAAAAAGATGTCGCACCCAAAGAGAAGTTGATGACGGATCGTTTGTCCAAAGATGTACAGTTGCAACGGGCTTTGGATGTGTTGAAAGCGATGCATGTGGTGCAAGAGCGTCGTTGATTGGACTGTGGTGTAAACTGACCCCATGGGGGCAAGGCAAAGCAGGGTGAAGTGCTTGCGCATTCAAAAGAAATGGTTGTTTTGTTTAACGTTGGGGTTGTTGCTGGTTTTACTGGTACTTGTGGGTGTTTTGGTTTGGAAAATTGTGTTGTCTGAAAACCACATGCCAAAGCTTCCTCAAGTGTCACCAAGTTTAGCTGTGCCTAAAGTACTGCCTTTGCAGGTGGAGCGAGCTAAGATCTTGGGTGAACAGGGGGCGATGTTAGCGCGCCATATACCTGACCAGCCAGCAGAAAGTGGGGTTGTTTCGGATAAGCCATTGCATCATGTATTGCCGCCTCCGTATGCGATAAAAGCATTATCAGGTCTGGCCTTGATAGTGGATGATATGGGCTATGATGTGGAGGCTTTGAAGCGCTTGTTGGCGCTATCAATTCCCTTAACTATTGCTATTTTACCCAATGCACCCTTTGCGGTGAGTGTGGCGGAAATGACCCATCAAGCGGGGCAGGTGGTGATGTTGCATTTACCGATGGAGCCGATGGGAGAGCATTATAAAAATCGTATGGATGCCTCTTTTTTGAGGGTAGGTATGGATGAGGTTACGGTTCGAAATATGATGATGCATGATTTAACAGCGGTTCCATACGTTGAAGGTATCAATAATCATATGGGGTCACGTTTGACCAGTATGATTGAGCCGATGACATGGGTGATGCAAGTATGTCGAGAAAAGTCGTTGTTTTTTGTGGATTCGAAAACATCATCAAAATCTTTGGCGGCAACGGTGGCAAAGCAGTATGGTTTGGTTTGGGGTTCGCGTGCTATTTTCTTGGATGACTCAGTTGAGCCAGCAGCCATGCAAAAAGCTTGGCATCGTATGCAAGCTTGCGTGCAACGTCAGCAACGTTGTATTGTCATTGCGCACCCACACCGTCAGACCGTGGAGTTTTTAGAGCATAAACTATCGGTGTTGCAGCATTGGCCTGTGCATCCGTTGCGGATGTTGCTACATAGACCAAGTAGCATGAACTGAGAGGGGGGCTAAATATGAAGTGGTTGAAATGGATGGGAGCTGGCTTGTTGTGTTTGACTTTTTTTTGTGTCAACGCGCAGGCAAGTGAAGATTTAAGTCAAAAAGCACGTGCGGCATTAAGTGCGGGACATGTAAGTGAAGCGGCAGATTTATTGCATCAGCAAGTCAAAAAAAATCCGCGAGATTATCAGGCGTGGTTTCTTTTAGGGGTATCACAAGCCAAAATACAGCGTTATCACCCTGCGATTGAATCTTTTCGTCGGGTGATTGAATTGCGCTCTGACTTGGCCGAACCGCATAATAATTTGGCGGTGATTTACAATGAATTGGGGGATGTACCTGCTGCGATTATTGAGCTGGAAGCATCTTTAAAGAAACATCCAAGTTATTTGATTGCAGAAGAAAATATTGCTGATTTATACGTCAAAATGGCATTGAGTTATTACAAAAAAGCTTTGGAAAAGACGGATGATAAGAGTTTGCAAGTTCGCTACACACGTTTGTTGCAAGTGCGTGATCCCGCACCATTGGGTGAATCCTCAGTGGCAACAACAATGGTGGCTAAAAACACGCCAGTGAAGCCATCCGAAAATTCTGTGCCAGTGAACTCACGGATGCAAAAGCCAGCCATGCCAACGGTGGACTCAACATCCATTCAGATCTCAGGCTCCAAGCAACCTCAGATGAAGACCATGCTGGCGAGTTTGACCGAAGTGAAAGGGGCGGTGGAAGCATGGCGTAAAGCTTGGCAGTCGCAAAATTTGCCCGATTATTTTGCGGCCTATGCGGATGATCACCTTGTGCCATCACGTTTTAAAAATCAATCAACTTGGGAAGCCTATAAAGCACGTGTGATTGGTAATAAAAAATTTATCACAGTAATGTTAACGCATGTGCAAATTGCATTGACGGATGATCGGTCGCATGCCCAAGTGACTTTTGAGCAAGCCTTCCGCTCGAACACTTACAATGGTGATAATAAAAAAAGATTAATACTTAAACAAGTGAATGGCGTTTGGAAAATTATGAACGAGGAAACACTTTGAATCGATGGAGCTTGCTTGCACTTTGTTTGAGTTTATCGCTGACGGCGCAAGCTGCAGCGTTGAGTGATGTTGAACGACAAAGGGTAGCTTTGGTGCTTCAAGATGGCACAGATCCCAATGTTCAATCCTTATCGCAGAATGATATTTTGGCGATGAAAGCAGTATTGGCTCTCAATGAAGGGAAAAATAAACAAGCTTTGTCGGTATTAAATGTGGAGGGGGGAATCCAAGATCCATTGTTGGCGATGTTGGAGGCTGAAGCCTATCGCCGTTCAGCTGTGCAATCGGTTGAATTAGCGGGTGAATATGCCAAAGGTCTAAGTCATCAAAAAGCCTTGTTGAAAGCCGCCGATTTGTCATTGGGTGTACGTGAAGCCAATGTTCGTCTTTCATTGCTGGTGGATAAACTGGATGGTGTTTCAGGATTTCCCGTCGATTTATTATCCATCGGTGCCAATATTTATAGTGTTTTCCTTGTGGATAAAAAACGTTCCCGTTTGTTTGTGTATGCGCGCAATAATGTGGGTGATTTGGTGCGTGTTGCCGATGAATATGTGGTGACGGGTGCTGCCATTGGGGATAAACGTGTGGAAGGTGATGCTAGAACACCGAACGGAATTTATCGGTTTTCAAAGCGTTTGCAGGGAAAAGATCTTGAACTACGCTATGGACCTGTGGCATACCCCATTGATTATCCAAATTTTTTGGATGTTTTACACCATAAAAATGGTTCAGGTATTTGGATGCATGGTTATGCAGAGGGTGTGGGGCGGCGACCACCACGTGATACCAAGGGCTGTTTTGCCTTACCGAACTCCCGTCTTTTGAATGTGTCGAAATATGTGAAGCTAGGTCATAGCTGGGTGGTTGTCGGGGAAGGTTTCGAGTTTGATGATGTTAAAAAACGTGATGGGCTTTTAACATCCATTCGTCAAAGTATGGATGCTTGGAGGAATGATTGGGTATCTTTGGATACAGAGACTTACTTAAAGCATTATGATAAGAATTTCCATTCAGGACATTGGAATTTGGGCTTGTGGAAAATGCATAAACGACGGGTGAATGCTTCCAAGTCTTTTATTGATGTGAGTATTTCAAATTTGACGGTGATCCATGATCCAAACACTTGGCCTGAGGGTGAAGTGGTGGTGACTGACTTTGATCAGGTCTATCACTCCGATAATTACCAAGATGTGACGCATAAGCGTATGTATTGGGTGCGTCATAAGTCATTGGAAGCCTGGAAAATATTGCTTGAGGAAACTCTTTAGCTATGAGTGAGCAGGCAAGGAATGCTGTGGTGGAAGATTTGAATGTGCGACGGGTTAAAAAGCTTGAGCAGGAAAATGCCGAGTTGAAATCATATGTTGCGACAGTCATGCAGCGTTTGAATGACAATGAAGCATTGTTTACCAAGTTGTTTGATTTAGAGGCACAGGTGTTGATGGCCGTGGATTCGGAAGCCTTGTGCTTTACATTGCTGCGTGTATTAAAAAATAAATTTGAACTGGATATGGTACGCCTATGGTTTGATCGCTCCAGTTTTATGGGACAATGCCGACTATCAGCATTGTCTGAGCGTGATTTGGAGTGGGTTGGGCAGGGTGAAATTGTCAATATGGGCTTGGCAGATAAAAAAGTTTGGTTACTGCGCTTACAGAACGTCAGTGATTTTCCTTGGCTTAAACTAGAGGATGAAAGTTTGGCATCTATGGCGTTATTGGTGCTTGGTCGTGGAAGTCGACCTTTTGGTGTGTTGGGTTTGGGGTCTCGTGATGGGGGACGTTTTCAGCCCAAGCAAAGTACTGATTTTTTACAGCATTTGACCCAAATTGTGAGTTTAACACTTGAAAATGCATTTACACGTGATCGTTTGGCGATGCTTTCTGTTACGGATAGTTTGACTGGGATGAATAACCGTCGTTTTTTTCAGCCGCATAGTCATCAACATGTATCGCAATGGTTTGGAAAAAATGTGTGTGTGGCATGTATTTATTTTGATATAGATGGATTCAAACAGATCAATGACACGTTGGGTTATGCTGCGGGTGATGCTATTTTGATGCAGGTAACGCAGAAAACGAAAGCTTGTATCCGCTCTCAAGATACTTTGATTCGTATGGGGGGTGATGAGTTTGTCGTTTTTTTACCCGCTTGTTCTTGTGATAAGGCGATTGAAATAGCTCAGCGTATGGTTAAGTCTTGTGCAGCATTGCTAAGCGATAGTCATCAGCTTGGTATCAGTGTTGGGGTTTCCTTTTCAGCACCAGAAGCCGATAAAGTGGTGAAGTCTTTGGTGAAAGAAGCTGATCGAGCCATGTATATTGCCAAAGCTTTGGGTGGTAGGCGTGTGGAGTTGGCTTCTCAAAAGGGTTAGGATTGAGGTTATCAAAAAACGTTGGGTGTTTATTTGAAGGTGAGATAAGCGGCGATTTATCGGTTCTTTTTTTAGGATTAAAATAAAAGGTTTACACTGTAAAAACAGACGACATAGTTCGCCGCCCTTCGACATGAGATCTGTTGGAAGCAGCGGTTAAGTAATGAAGGTGTTGTTGATAAGCGTTTGTTTAATTTGAAGTAATTTAAACTAAAACAAAATTATTGACAGTATGAAAAACGGCGCTATATTTCGCCGCCCTCGCTGAGACGGTTTGCTTGTTTTGGTGATAGGATGTTCTTTACAATTTGTAATTTTTATTTGAGCTGTGACCGCATCGGGTCTTCCATAATCTTTGATTATTGACTGACTAGATGAGGTTAACAGCGCAAGCGAACGTTAATT